>NZ_JBFANV010000006.1:0-239510 GCF_040674955.1 Nonomuraea sp. NPDC049695
CCGCGCCCTCGCCCGTCATCACGAGGTGGGAAAGACCGCTAAACGCGCGGCATCACTCACCGAGCACCGCGAGCAGGCAGGTTAAACGACAAGCTGAGAGAGCGCAGGTGACGCGAGGCCGTCTTGCCGTTCGGGGGGTTGGATCAGAGCTTGACGGTGGTCCACAACTGGTCCACAGCCAGCGAGCTTCAACGAGAACGGGCGGGACTCCGTGAGACTGGAGACCCGCCCGTACCTACGATGATTGCCCTGGTCAACGGCCGGAACCGCTGGTCAAGATCGAGTGCCCCCTGCAGGATTCGAACCTGCGCACCCGGCTCCGGAGGCCGGTGCTCTATCCCCTGAGCTAAGGGGGCTCGACGAGTGATAAGGCTATCAGCATCCCGGCACCACTCGGACCGGATAACGCTCCGCGTACGCATCCAGCGAAAACCGCACGTGACAGCCCTGCTCCAGGTAACTTTGCGCCCGTGGGCGAGGTTCTGGGAAAAGTACTGGTCGTCGACGACGACGAGGTCATCCGTCAGCTCATCGCGGTCAATCTGAACCTGGAGGGGTTCGAGGTCGCGACCGCCACCGACGGGCAGGACTGCCTCGATCGGGTGCTCGACGTCATGCCGGATGTCATCACGCTGGATGTGATGATGCCGTGCCTGGATGGATGGACGACTGCGGAGAAGTTGCGCACCGACGAGGCCACCAGCCATATCAAGGTCGTGCTGATCACGGCCCGGGCGCAGGACGATGACAGGAGGCGCGGGCTGGGGATCGGGGTGGACGCTTATCTGACCAAGCCGTTCGATCCGGCTGAGCTTATTCAGGTGGTCCGGGATCTGGCGGCTGGTGGCCGGGGCTGAGGAGTGAGAGGCTGCGACCCTCGACATCGGTAAGCGCACCCCAGGGATCAGCGGGATGCGCGCGTGAGGGTGGTGGGCAGTGGGTGTGGATGGGCGGCTCGAGCGGGCCAAGGTGCTGTACGAGCGGGCCGTTTTCGGTGGTGACGCGGGCGGGCTGGAGGTTGCCGACCGTGAGCTGAACAGCCTGGAGGCCGATCTGGCGCTGGCGCGTGGCCGCGTACTCCACGCGCGGTTTCTCGACGGGCAGGGTGCGGACGACGGGCACGGTGCGGACGACGGGCAGGGTGCGGGGAAGGAAGAGCTGGCCCTGTTCGAGCGGGCGGCGGAGCTCTACCGGCTGGTCGGCGACGTGCGCGGCGAGGGCGAGGCGCTGTTCTGGGTGGGGGTCTTTCATCAGGTCGTCCGGCGCGACCAGGAGTCCGCGCGGCCGGTTCTCGAGCGCTCCCATGAGCTGGCGGCCAAGGCCGGCGACAAGCTGACACTCTCGTACGCCCTACGCCACCTCGGCATCGCCGAGCACGTCGCCGGGCGGTTGGAGACGGCGCGGGAGCGGCTGGAGGAGTCCGTACGGCTCCGGCGAGAGCTCGGATTCCTGGCCGGCGTGGCGGCCAACCTGGTGGGGCTGGCCTATATCGCCATTGCCGAAGGGCGGCGTGATGATGCCGTGGCGGTGCTGGATGAGGCCGCCGAGATTGCCGAGACCAATGGCGCCGCGGGCGTGATGCGTTCCATCGAAGAGGCACGCGAAACCGCACTGGCGGTGTAACGGATTTTTACGCGCTACGGCCAAATTCTTTACGCGTACGCTGGCCAGTACCGCTCGTCTGAACTGAGGAAGGTCGAACAGTGCGTAGCTCCATTTTCGGCAATCTCGAATCCCAGCCGGTGCCCCCTGGATTCGCCCTCCAGAACGGCAAGATGCTCAGGGTTCAGCTGCCGCACGAAGTCCTGGCCAAGCAGGGCTCCATGGTCGCCTTCCAAGGGCAGATGGACTTCGACTACGAAGGCGGAGGCCTCGGCAAGCTGCTCAAGAAGGCCGTGACGGGCGAGGGCACCGCACTCATGCGCGTACGCGGCGAAGGGCTGCTCTATCTCGCCGACAATGCCGACGACATTCACCTGTTCTACCTGGAGAACGAGGGGATCACCGTCAACGGGCGCAACCTGCTGGCGTTCCAGCCGCAGCTCACCTGGGACATCCAGCGCGTGCAGGGCGCCGGGATGGCGGCGGGCGGGCTGTTCAACACCACGGTGACCGGGACCGGGTGGGTGGCGGTGACCACGCACGGCACGCCGGTGCTGCTCGACGCCGCCCGCATGCCCACGTACGCCGACGGCCAGTCCGCGGTGTGCTGGAGCACCGGGCTGCGGGTCGGCATCAACCGGACGATGAAGATGGGGGCGTTGATCGGGCGCGGCAGCGGGGAGGCCATGCAACTGTCGTTCAGTGGGCAGGGGTTCGTGCTGGTGCAGGCCAGTGAAGGGGCGCCCGTCGTCGCCCAGAAGGCCTAGACACGACCCACGCAGGCCTGGACACCGCCCGCACAGACCTAGACAGGTAATTAGCTAATTGCCATAATTCCTTCGTGCTTGACGTTGATCTGGTCAAGGCGCTGGCCAATGAGAAGCGGGTGCTGATCCTCGACTGGCTCCGCGACCCCGAGCGCCACTTTCCGCCCCAGCGCGACGGCGATCTCGTACGCGACGGTGTCTGCTCCCTGTTCATCGCGGAGAAGCTCGCCGTCAGCCAGCCCACCTGCGGCGAGCATCTCAAGGTGCTCGCCAAGGCGGGCCTGATCCGCGGCAAGAAGATCAAGCAGTGGGTGTTCTACCAGCGCGACGAGGACCGGATCGCCGCCGCGAAGGAGTTGTTGAGCAGTGATTGGTGAGCTGTACGAGCGCCTGATCGCCGACATGGACGCCGCCGGCGCCAGCTACCGGCTGATCGACCATGCCCCGGAAGGGCGTACCGAGCTCGTCAGCGCGATGCGCGGGCACGACGTCGCGCAGGCGGCCAAATGCCTCATCGTGATGGTCAAGATCGGCAAGAAGCAGACCCGGCACGTGCTGGCCGTCGTGCCCGGTGACGCCCGGCTCGACCTGCAGGCGGTCAAGGCGCTCCTGGGCGGCACGTACGTGGCCTTCGCCGGCAAGGAGAAGGCCGAGGAGCTGGCCGGGAGCGTGAGCGGGACGGTGCTCCCGTTCAGCTACGACCCCCGGCTCGAGCTGGTCGCGGACCCGTCGCTGCTCGACCGGCCCGAGCTCTACTTCAACGCCGCCAGGCTCGACCGGTCCGTCGCGCTGGCCACCGACGACTACGTGCGGCTGGCCGAGCCCAGGCTGGCGCCGATCACCCTGAGCTAGGAGCAGGTGGGCGTGGGAGCGGTGTTCGCGCCGCTCCAGGAGGCGATGAAGCCGAACGTCGTCGAGGCCCCGGGAGCGAGCGACCCGTTCCAGGCCACGTTACGCACGGTCACCGAAGAGCCGCCGGCGCTCAGCGTGCCGTTCCAGAGCTGGCTGATCTGCTGCCCGTTCGCGAACGCCCACTGCACCGTCCACCCGCTCATCGCCGCGGCGCCGCCGTTCTTGACGGTGACCTCGCCCTGGAAGCCGTCCTGCCACTGGTTGGTGATCTTGTACGTGGCCGTGCACCCACCCGCGGGAACAGTGGGGGTGACGGTGGGAGTGACGGTAGGGGTGGCGGTCGGCGTGGAGGTCCCCGACAGGGCGTTCACCAGCGGCGGGTACCACTTGTCGGACATCTTCTGGTCCCCCGTGGCGTTCGGGTGCACCCCGTCGTACGTGTCCGTGCTCGTGCTGAACCCCGTCCACTGGTCGACCACCGTGATCGGCGACTGCTGGGTGGTGGTCGCGGCTGCCCAGGCCGGGATGGCGTTGTTGAAGTTGACGGCGCGCTGGCCGCAGTCGGCGCAGTTGGACGGGTTCATCGGGATGATCTTGGCGACCAGGATCTTCATGGTGGGGTTGCTGGCCCGCATCTGGTTGACGAGCGTGGTGAACGCGCTGAGGATCGTCGCCGGTGCGATGTTGCTCCACACGTCGTTCGTGCCGAGGTGCATCAGGACGATGTCGGGTTTGGTCGCGGACAGCCAGCCGGGCAGCTGGTTCTGGTTGGCGATGTTGGTGGCCAGGTAGCCGCCGTGGCCCTCGTTGTCGCCGTCGTACGGGACGCCGCAGCCCTGCAGCGGGAGGGTGCCGACGAAGTCGATGTTGGTGTAGCCGGTGCTCTGGAGCCGGTTCCAGAGCAGGGCCCGCCAGCATCCGGGGGATCCGGTGATCGAGTCGCCGAGGGGCATGATCCTGGTTGCCGCGGCGCCGCTGGCCTGCGTGGTGGTCGCGAATAACACCGCCGCGGCCAATGCCAGCATCGTCGCCAGCAAGGTGCTGGTCCTGCGCATCGTCTGCTCTCCCGTCGTAGCCTGCGCAGATCGTAAGAAGCGCGCTGGTACGGCGGGAAGGCGACTCGGTACGCACAGGCCCATGACCTGCGAAGACGCCGTGTAACTTTCAAGCCTGTCCAGGCCTGCCGCGGCGGACCACGACAAGCGGGCAGGGCGCGTGGTGGAGCATGGCCTGGCTGATCGAGCCCATGAGCATCCCGGCGAGCTGGCTGTGCCCGTGCGAGCCGACCACCAGCAGGTCGGCTCCCTTCGCCGCCTCCCGCAGCACCTCGACGGGATGGCCGTGCACGATCTCCGGCACCACGTCCACTCCGGGATGCCGGTCCCGGTACCCGGCCAGGAACTCGTTCAGCTCACGCAGCGCGTCCCGTTCGCTGTCGGGGTCGGCGGGCTCGAAACCGCTCGGATGCGGCCAGGCCCACGCGTGTACGGCCCGGAGCAGCGCACCGCGCAATTCGGACTCGGCGAACGCGAAGTCGAGCGCCTGCCTGCCTCCCGGAGAGCCGTCGACCCCGACGACCACCTCGCCCTGCGGCGCCGAAGGGCGGTCACGGACCAGGACCACGTCCGTGCGCGCGTGCGCGGCCACCCCGTACGCGACGGAGCCGACCAGCAGCCCGCGCACGCCGCCGATCCCCCGGCTGCCGACGACCAGCAGCTCGGCTTCTTCCGAGGCCTTGATCAGGGCGGTTCGGGGGTCGCCCGGCAGGAGGGTGGTCTCCACGGTGAGCTCGGGCCGCTCGCGGAGCGCCCGGTCCCGCGCCGAGAGGAGCACCGTCTTCGCGCCCTCGCGCATCCACCGTCCGACCTCGGCGTAGCGGCTGTGGGTCTCCTCGCACACCCACTTCGGAACGGCGTGCGCCACGGTCAGCGGCGCGCGACGCAGCGCCGCTTCCGTGGCGGCCCAGCCGGCGGCGTCCAGCCCGGTGCGCGAGCCGTCGACGCCCACGATGATCACGGAAGTTGCTCCTTAGGCGAACGCGTAGCACTCCACTTCGGCACGGCGGAACGTCAGTCCCTTGGCCGTGGAGTCGCGCAGGCACTCGCGCTCTTCCTCGCTGAGTTTGAGCGTGCCGCAGACGGTCACACCGGAGTACGTGCGGCAGTCGAGTTTGCGGTCGACTCTGCCCACGCGGTATGTCTCCCTGACCGCTGCTCTGCATTGTGCCTTCCCAATGTCGGCGTAGCGGCATTGGGAAATGAGGGTCTCGTACTGCTGCTGACTCACTTCTTGCTGGCCTGTACCGTCCGCGAAGGCGGCGGTCACGCTGGACGTGGCCATGACCACAAGTCCTGCGACAGCGGCGATCATTTTCATGGTTCCCCTGATGGGACCCATACCGCCCAGGGCGCTCGTCAAACCTCGCGCCGGATCGCGAGGACGCTGAGCCAGGTGCGTTGCTTGGTTGTGACGTGGTGCTCGAGGACGTCGAACCCGGCCTCGGCGAGCAGTCCGAGCAGTGCGTCCGGCTCTCGGTGGACGAACCACCGGTACAGCTCGCCGCCGTACTGCACCCGCTCCCAGCCCTCACCGTCGCCCGCCGAAGTGCTCAACCACAGCACGCCGCCGGGCCGCAGTGTCACCGCCCAGGCACGCAACGTGGCCTCGGTCTCGGCGGCCGGCACGTGCAGGAGCGCCGCGACCGACCACAGGCCGGTCAGCGAGCCGGGGGCGAGCGGCGGGCAGCGCAGGTCGCCCAGCGCCGTGGACACCCCGCGCGCGGTGGCGAGCCTGGCCATCTCGTCCGAACGATCGATCCCGACCACCCGCAGCCCCTGCTCCAGGAACCAGGCCGCGTCCCGCCCCGGCCCGCACCCCAGGTCGGCGACCAGGCCGCCCGGGGGCAGCGCGTCGACGAAGCGCTGCCTCAAGGCGAGGAAAGCGCTGTCCACCTGCTCTGTGCGTGCGGCGAACTCAGCGGCGATTCTGTCGTAACTGGCCGTGGTCGTGGAGATAGGGTCATTCATCACCGGATCATGACAGGCCGGGATCGCGTCAGGGAATGGGCTCCAGCATCCGGTGAGGGGACTCGAGGGCGCGACTGACCGGGTCGTCTCTCTTGCCTTCCAGGCCAGGGCCGGGATGCACCTCCACCTCGTCCAGCGCGACATGGCGGCCGCAGGCCGGGCAGTGCGCCTGAGGGTCGAGCCTGGTGCCGCAGGTCACGTGGTGGAACAGCCGGCGCGGTCCGCGGTCCGACAGGTGCCGCTCGCCCCACTGCCCCAGGGTCAGCACGGAGATCCAGAGCTCGCGGCCCGCGGGCGTCAGGACGTACTCGTCGCGGGGCGGGGTGTCCTGGTAGCGGCGTCTGACGAGGACGCCGGCCTCGACGAGGGCGGCGAGCCGCTGGGAGAGCACAGCGCGCGGGATGTCGAGGTGGGCGAGGAAGTCGCCGTAGCGGCGCACGCCGTACATGGCATCGCGGACCACGAGGAGGGTCCACCGTTCGCCGATCACTTCCAGGGCCTTGGCCAGCGAGCAGTCCTGGCCGTCGTAGTTCTTGCCGAGCGCCATGAGGTCCATGTTAGTTCATTCACTGAACCGTGCTACCGTGCGCGGCATGAGTTCAATGACCGAACTGACGGTGGAGCGGCGGGCGACGCTCGCGGTGGCGTCGTCGGCGCCGCTGCTGGTGCTGACGAACTACACCGTGCCGATGGTGACGCTGCCCCAGACGGCCGCGTCGCTGGGCGCGGGGGCGACCGGGCCGGTGTGGATCCTGGGGGCGATCGCGCTGGGGTTGTCGTCGCTGTTGCTGGTCTCCGGCGGGCTGGCCGACGACTACGGACGCAGGCGGGTGCTGGTGGCGGGCACGGCGGTGTTGGCCGGTGCGAGCGTGGTGGCCGCGGTGAGCACGTCGGTGCCGGTGTTCGTGCTGGCCAGATTGGTGCAGGGCGGGGCGAGCGCGGCGATGCTGGCCGCGAGTCTGGGCATCGTGGGTCATGCCTACCCCGGAGGGATGGAACGCGTACGGGCCAGTGGGCGGTACGGGGCGATGATGGGGCTCGGCACGGCGCTCGGGCCGCTGGTGTCCGGGGCGCTGGCGACGGTGACGAGCTGGCGGGCGGTGTACTGGCTGATGGCGGCCTGCGCGCTGGCGCTGGCCGTGGTGTCCGCCCGGGCGCTGGAGGAGTCGCGATCGGCGCTGCCGCGCAGGTTCGACGTGCCGGGCGTGGTGCTGCTCAGCCTCGGCGTGGCCGCGCTGGTCGCGGGGGTGACGGAAGGGCGGGTCGGGTGGTCCCGGCCGGTCGTGCTGGGGGCGTTCGCGGTGGCGGTGGTTCTGGTGGGCGCGTTCGTCGCGGTGGAGCGGCGGCGGGCGGATCCGCTGATCGATCTGGAGCTGTTCCGGCGGCCGGCGTTCCTGGTGGCGACGGGCGGGGCACTGGTCGTGGGTGCGGCGGTGGTCGGGCTGCTCAGTTACCTGCCGAGCGTGCTGCAGGCCGCGCATGGGCTGACGCCACTGGACTCGGCGCTGCTGTTCTGTGTCTGGTCGGGGCTGTCGTTCGTGGCGTCGCTGCTGACCAGGCACGTACGGCTGGCCACGGCCGCGCGCCTGGCGCTCGGTCTGGGGCTGAGCGCGGCCGGGTTCGCCGGACTGCTGGGCGTGGGCGGCTCGCTGCACCTGCCGCTGGTCGTCGCCGGGCTGGCGGTGAGCGGGGTCGGATCCGGGCTGATCAACTCCTCGATCACCCAGCTGGCGATCGACAGCGTGCCCGCCCACAGGGTGAGCATGGGCTCCGGGGCCAACAACACCGCCCGCTACGTCGGTTCCTCGCTGGGAGCCGCCGCCGTGGCGGCCCTCGTCGGCGCCTTCGGCTGGAGTCTGGGGACGGGGGTCATGGTGGCGGCCTGCATCGGGCTCATGGGCGTCACGGCGATCGCGGCCCTGGTCATGCCCGGCCGTCGCGGCGATCGGGGAAGGCACTGACCCCGCTCGTGCGATCTCATCCAGAGGGGGTAGGGCCTTCATTGAAGATTCCTGCGACCGTCTCCGAGGAGGTAACGATGGACACATCGGGAGTCGGCAAGACCGTACAGGACGTGATGCACCACGGAGCGGAATGCATCGGCGAGCACGACAGTCTGCGCAGAGCCGCGCAGATGATGCGTGACCTGGCAGTCGGCGCGTTGCCGATCTGCGGGGATGACGACCGGCTCAAAGGGATCATCACCGACCGGGACATCGTGATCAAGTGCTGCGCCGAGGGCAAGGACCTCGACCAGACCACGGCGAGCGAGCTCGCCATGGGGCTGGTGTGGGTGGAGGCCCACAGCAGCGTCGAAGAGGCGCTGCTGAAGATGGAGCAGCACCAGATCAAGCGGCTGCCCGTGATCGACAACCACCGGATCGTGGGCATGGTCAGCGAGGCCGACCTGGCGAAGGAGCTGCCGGACAACAAGCTCGCGGAGTTCGTCCACCGGGTCTACGCACCCTCGTGAGACGACGCGTCCGGACCGATCACGCGAATGGGGCTCCGACCGGGGCCCCATTCGCCGTGTAGAGGAGTGCAACCTTTTGCCCCGTGGGACGCGTTGGGAACGGGCGAAAGGAGAGCACTTTGGATCGTCACGACGGCTTCCGCGAGTTCGTGCTCGCCCGCCAGCAAGCGCTGATGCGAACCGCGTACCTGCTGGTGGGAGACGCCCACCTCGCCGAGGACCTGCTCCAGAGCGTGCTGACCAAGGTCGTCGGACATTGGTCCAAGCTGTCCAGGGACGGCAATCCCGAGGCGTACACGCGCAAGGCGCTGGTCAACCAGTACATCTCCTGGCGGCGCCTGTCCCGTCCGGAATTACCGAGCGCCGACCCGCCCGAGCAAGGCGCCTCCCATGACGAGGCCACGCTCGACCGGATCGTGCTGCGGCAGGCGCTGGCCAAGCTGACCCGCAAGCAGCGGGCGGTGATCGTGCTGCGCTTCTGGGAGGACCTCACCGAGGCGCAGACCGCCGACGCGCTCGGCTGTTCGATCGGCAACGTCAAAAGTCAGACCCATCACGCACTGGCGCGCCTGCGCGCGCTCGCACCCGAGTTGGCAGAGCTGCGCGTACAGGAGGAGGTAGCCCGATGACGAGGCTGCGCGAGGCGCTCAAGGACATCGCCGAGGAGGCTCCGCTGGTCAGCCTGGCCGACGCGGCCATCACGGGCCACCGGCGCAGGCGGAAGGCCAGGCTGGCGGTGACCGCGGTCGCGACGGTCGCCGCGCTGGTGGCGGGATCGGCCGCGACAGCGGTGAGCTGGCCACGCACCGCTCAGACGGCCACGCCGCAGCGCACGGAAACGGTGCCCGACCTGCCCGGCGGCAGGGTCGAGCCGCTCAGCCACGGGTACTTGACGCCGTGTAACAACGATCAGAAGCGCCGCATCATCGACTGCAGCGTCCAGGAGTGGCGGGTGGTCACCCGCGGCGGTACGACGTACCGCGTGCCGCAGGCGCTCGTCGGGACCGACAAGGGCCAGGTCGTACCCATCGCGGTCAGCCGGGACGGGCGCATGCTCGCGTACTACAGCCGCCAGGCTCAGGCTCACGTCGTCCGCGACCTGGCGACGGGCACCGAGACCACCTCCCCCGTCACGGTGAAGGAGGAGCGGATCCAGATGGGCAATCAGCTCGTGGTCTCCGACGACGGCCGGTACGTGGCCTTCGACCCGCGTGTGGGGAGCAAGCAGCCCGGCCTGCTGATCGACGTGCGCACCGGCAAGACGGTGCCGATACCCGGCGTGTACGAGCCGATCAGCATCAAGGACGGCGTCGTCGAGCTGGTCAGATACCGCAAAACCGACATCTGGCTGATGCCGGTCACCGGCGGAGGCAAGCCGGTGCGCTTCGACGGCGCGTACATCTTCTTCAGCGAGATCGCCCCGGACGGGCGCACGATGGTCGCCCACTACTTCAAGGACGAGGCGAAGCCGACACTCACTGTCCTGGACACGAAGACCGGGCGGGCTCTGCGGAAGGTGACCATTCGCGGCCTGCCCGATCCCCGCGGGTACTTTCAACCCTCGATCTGGCTGAGCCAGTCCGAGGTCGTGGTCCTCGGTCAGGGTTACAAGCTGGACCAGAGCACTTATGCGGTCAATGTCAACACGGGCAAGGCCCGGCACCTGGCCGACTACCCCTCCAAGACCGTGCGGGACCTGATCCTGCCCGGAACCGCTTCCGGGAAGTAGCCCGGGTCAGGTCACGCAGGGTCTGTCAGGGGAGGTCAGATCCGGTCGGCGGCGATGAGGAGGTACTGGAAGCTGCCGTCCCGGTACGCCTCGAGAAAGGCCTCCTCGATCCCCGTCGCCAGATGGGTCTTGGCGCGCAGCTCCCAGTACGGGATGGTGGCGGCGGTGAGGTCGATGACCTTGATGGGGACGAGGCGGTTGGCCGCCAGTTCCTTGAAATAGGTGCTGCGCGGATGGATGTCGCAGATGTAGTGGGCGTTGATCTGACTGACGGCACGGGACGGCAGGCCGTAGGCATCGTTGTAACACCCGGTGATGCACACGTACCGGCCGCCGCGGCTCAGGAGGCGGGCGTGCTCGGCGAACAGCAACGAGAGCTCGACGTACATCGTGCTCTCGTTGTTCCAGATCGCCTGGAACGTTCCCGTCTCGAATCCGGTGTCGAGCATGTTGCGGAAATGGAAGCGCACCTTGTCGTCGACACCGCGCATCGTGGCCTGCTCGTTGGCGAAGGCCACCTGGGACTCGGAAATGGACACGCCGTCGACATGGCAGCCGTACCTGAGGTTGACCAGGAGGCTGGAGCCGCCGCGGCCCGAGCCGGCGTCCAGCACCCGGTGGTCCGGCCGCAGGGGGCCGAGGTTGCTGATGAGGGTGTCGGCCTGCGCGTGCTCGAGCCGGTGGAGCTCCTCGATGACCCGTTTCTCGCGGGTTGCCGCCGGGCCCTCCAGGACCGACCAGTTCACCTCTCCGATGCCGTAATGGTGGTGGTAAATGCCGTCGACCTCGCCCAGGCGCAGGTTGACCGGGTTCTGCTCCGAGTTCCAATAGTCGGCGACCGAGTGCTGGTAGTAGGTGCTGAGGACGGGTGTGGCCGTCATCGGCGGGGCTCCTTTCGGTACGACTGGGCTCTATGACTGATAGCGGCTGCTGGTGCTGTGCCATTCGAGGCAGCCGGCCATCCACGCCTGGGCCCCGCGCAGGAAGCGCTTCAGCTCGACGGACGGGACGGTGGCGAGTCGCTGCTGGCTGGCCTCGAAACCTCGGACGAAGTCGTTGTGCATGGCGACGGCGCGTTCGGTCGCCTCGCGGGTGGAGCAGCCCTCTTCCGCGGCGATGAGCAGGATCACGTTGGAGTCGGGGAGCTCGTCGGCCGCCTCCCTCTCGACGGAGTGAAGGTCGTTGACGAGCACGCTGGCGGTGCCGGCCTGCATGAGCGCGGTGTGGAACCCGCTGTCGAAGAAGAGGTTGGCGGGCAGCTCGTACTCCCCCACGATGTCGATGAGCGTCATGGACGTGTAGAAGCTGTCGTGCTGCCTGGCCGCGAGATAGCGCCACACGGGTGGCGGCGTCTCCAGGTAGCGCCAGGCGGCGTAGGCGGCCCAGCTCACGTACATCTGGGACGTGATGTTGCAGACCCGCCCCACCTGCGAGGGCGTGGCGTGGCGGCGTACGTGGCCGGCCGCCGACCTCAGCGCGACCAGGACGGGGTCGGCCTGGATCGCCTCCTCGAGCTCGCGGGTGTAGTCGCCCGCCGGCGGGGGCGGGTCCATGGCCGACGTCACCAGGGCGAGCCGCGGCGGGAGCTCGGTCGGCGTCGCGCCGAGCTCGGTCTCGTCCGCGTAGTAGTCGTCGGCGGCCCACCAGGCGGCGTTCATCTGGGCCGCGACCAGCAGCAGGTCGGGATCGTCGGCGTCGGGGTGGGTGAGCGTGGCCAGCCGCCCGTACCCCGTCGCGCGGAACTCCTCCATCCGCCCCTCGTGGAGGCCGACCCGCTCCGCCCAGGCCGCCAGCCGCCGGTCCACCTCGCCGGCCAGCTCCTGGTCGTCCCTGACGGTCTCCGGGCAGTACAGCGGCGGGTACGACCCGTCGCCCCACTGCCGTTCCCGGTACGGCAGCGGGGCGAGGCTGTGCCGGTGGAGTGCGCCGCGAAGCGCCTGCGCGGGGTCCACCTGGGCGGGCCTGGGAGGCTCGTGCCCGTCGCCTTCGGCGGGCCGTGGCACGGGATGGCGGTCCACCGGCGGGAGGCGCAGCGCGGAGGTGCCCAGGCCGGTGGGGCCTGCTGCGATGTCGGGCATGTCGCCGCCCCCTTCCTATACGCGCGGGGCCGCGATGTCGACGTTCTCGAGGATGCCGATCGCGTCGGGCACCAGGATCGCCGCCGAGTAGTAGGCGCTGACCAGGTACGACATCACGGCCTGCTGGTTGATCCCCATGAACCGGACGTTCAGCCCCGGCTCGTGCTCCTCCGGGAGGCCGGTCTGGTAGAGGCCGACCACCCCCTGGTCCTCCTCCCCCGTACGCATGGCCAGGATGGAGGTGGTGTGGTGTTCGGAGATCGGGATCTTGCCGCAGGGGAAGATCGGGACCCCGCGCCAGGCCGGGATCTCGTGGCCGTCCACGTCGGCGCTGCCGGGCACCAGCCCGCGCTTGTTGCACTCCCTGAAGAACGCGGCGATCGCCTTGGGGTGGGCCAGCAGCAACCGGGTCTTGCGGCGCATGCTGATCAGGTCGTCCAGGTCGTCCGGGGTCGGCGGGCCGGACCAGGTGCTGATCCGCTGGCCGTACTCGGCGTTGTGCAGCAGGCCGAACTCGCGGTTGTTGAGCAGTTCCCACTCCTCGCGCTCGCGGATCTCGTGGACGGTCAGGCGCAGCTGCTGCTCGAGCTGGCTCATGGGATCGTTGTAGAGGTCGGCCACGCGGGTGTGGACCCGCAGGACGCTCTGTGTGACGCTCAGCTCGTACTCGCGGGGATGGAGGTCGTAGTCCACGAACGTGCCGTCGATGGTGGGCTCGCCGACATGCCCGGACGCGATCGCGACGGCCGCCTCGCCGCGGCGGTTGACCGGCCTGCGCGTCTCCTCGAGATACCGTTCGACGTGCTCCCGCAGGGCGGGCGACCCGTCGAACAGCCGCTGGAACTCCTGCCACGGCGACACCAGGATCGTGCCGGCGGTGGCGGCCCTGACGGTGCACGGCCAGCGCGGGCTCTCCTGCGCGAGCGCCTCGTCGCCCAGGTGCTCACCGTCGGTGACGACGCCGAGGAGCAGCGTGTCCCCGTACGCGCCGGTGGCCAGCCGGTCGAGCCGGCCGTGGGCGATGATGTACGTCTCGGTGATGGGGGCGCCGGCCTCGACGATGACGTCGCCCGCCTGGAACTCCCGCGGCGCGAACGTCGAGGCGATCGCCCTCAGCACGTCGAGGTCGCCGAAGCCGCGCAGCGGGGGAAGCTCCGGGAGCGTCTCGGGGATGATCCGCACGTCGTCCGCCCCGTTGAGCACCACGCTCACCCGGCCGCGCCCGACCCGGTGCGTCAGCCTGCGGTTGACCCGGTACGTCCCTCCGCGCACATCGACCCACGGCAGCCTGCGCAGCAGCCAGCGGGAGGTGATGGCCTGCATCTGCGGGCGTGTCTTGGTGGTGGTGGCCAGGTTGCGCGCTGCCCGAGTGTCCAGGCTCAACCGGGGCTCCGTAGACATGTTCCCTCGCAATCGCTCGCCTGTGACTGCTGGTGCACAACTGAACGTAATCAGCCGCTGTCATTACGTAGAGTTGCCTAAGAGTCACCTAGCGCTAACCTTGTTGCGAGAGTGATCTAGCGTTGACGGGCACGCGCCAGGAGCCACAGCAGGAGGGGCGCTCCCAGCACGCCGGTGACCACTCCGACGGGCAGCTCCACGTCCGGGATCAGCAGCCGCGCGACCACGTCGGAGACCAGCACGACGAACGACCCGGCGAGCCCGGCCGCCAGCGGCGGCGGCCAGGCGGTGCGGGCCGGCCGCTGCGCGATCTGAGGCGCGGCCAGCCGCCTCCTCGTGTTGTTAGGCGAGCCTAACCTAACTCATACTGACGGCCAACAGGGGTAGAGGACCCACGATGTCCTTCGGCCAACGCGGCTACTTCGCCGGTCGTACGATCTCCGAGCTCGCGCAGGACCTGCGCGCCGGGCGTACGACGTCGGCGGCGCTCACCAGGCACGCGCTCGACGCGGTCGCGGCGCTCGACCCGGCGCTCAACGCGTTCGTCACCGTGGACGCGGAGGGCGCGACGGCCGCGGCGAGCCACGCCGACCGTGAACTGGCGCTCGGCATGGACCGGGGCCCCCTGCACGGCCTGCCTGCAGGGGTGAAGGACGTCATCATGGTGGCAGGCCTGCCCGCGACCATGGGCTCGCGGCACTTCGCCGGTTATGTCCCGGACGCCGACGCCGCCTGCGTGACCCTCCTGCGCCAGGCCGGGGCCGTCATCATCGGCAAGACCAACACGCACGAATTCGGGTACGGCCCGACCGGCGACCGCTCGGCCGCCGGCCCGTGCCTCAACCCCTGGGACACCTCCCGCATGCCGGGCGGATCCAGCGGCGGCAGCGCGGTCGCCGTGGCGGCGGGCATGGTCCCGCTCGCTCTCGGCACCGACACCGGCGGCTCGACCCGCATCCCCGCCGCACTGTGCGGGATCGCCGGTTTCAAGCCCGCGTACGGGGCGATCCCGGCGGACGGCGTCTTCCCCTTGGCGCGCTCCCTCGACCACGTCGGCCTGCTCGCGGGCGACGCGCAGGGCTGCCTCATCGCCTACCGCTCCCTCGTCCCGAACGCCGACGGCACGGGCACACCACGTGCCGGCTGGCTGGATCCGGCCGACCTCATCCCCTGCGACCCGGAGGTGATCCGCACGGCGCGCCAGGCGCTGGAGGCCGGGACCGGCCCGCTGGACGAGCTCCGGTTGTCGCGGAAAGAGGCCGGAGACCTGCACGAGACGTTCACCGCCATCCAGAGCGGCGAGGTGGCGGCCGTGCACGCGGACCGCATGGCGGAGGCGCCCTCACTGTTCGACGGCGAGGTGCTCGAACGCCTGCGTGCCGCCGCCACGGTGCCGGGCTGGCGGTACGTGCGCGCCCTGGAGGCCAGGCCCCGGCTGGCCGAAACGGTCGGCGCGCTGTTCGAGCGCCATGACGTCCTCGCGATGCCGACCGCGCCCATCACCGCCCCGCCCCTCGGCCGCAGGGAGATCGAAGTGGGCGGCACGCTCATCGCCGTACGGGCCGCGCTGCTCTCACTGACCAGCCCATGGAGCCTGCTGGGCCTGCCCGCCCTGAGCGTCGCCGCGGGAACGGTGGACGGCCTGCCCGTCGGGGTCCAGCTCATCTGCCGCTCCGGGAACGAGCATCTGCTCTTCCAAACGGCCGCCAAAAATGGGCATTGACGAAAAATCCTTACATGGTACTCATAGATCAAGTCGGAAAGCTTCAGGACCTCCAGACGTCCAGAGCTCACCCAAGGAGGACGCGCATGGCGCGCACCCAGCCCCCCGACACCCCCATCGACTTATACGCCGCCGTCACAGGAGAGGTCTCCTGGTTCTGCTGCGGCACCGCCTGGGGACCGTGCAGCACCACAGGCAAGGGCGCCTGCGGCACCTGCAACTCCGGAAGCATGCAGCACGCGTGGCCCAACACCTCCGACGCCTGCTGGGCCATCACCCACCCCGACACCTGCGGCTTCAACCTCTCCCGCAGGACCTGCGGTTTCCAGCACCGCACCACCAACCTGTGCAGCGGCGTCAGCGTCGTCACCTCCATCGCCGACTGCGGCCCGCAGACCGACCTGTTCTGCGGCGAGCGCAGCTGCTGCGGCTCGACCTGCGCCACCGACCGGATCATCGACCTCACACCCGCGGCGTACAGCAAGATCGCCAGCCTCTCCACCGGCCTGCGTCCCTGCTCGATCGACGCGGCGTGAGGGGGCGACGATGACCAGCAGAAGAGACATGCTCAGGTCCGCCCTGCTCGGCGGCGGCGCCACAGTCGTCGCCGCGACCGCGCTGGGCTCGCTCGGCCCCGAGGCGGCCTTCGCCCGCTCGGCGCCCGACGTCGAGCCGGGCTCCCCCGACCCCAACTTCGCCGAGGGCCGGATCCGCTCGATCAAGGACAACACGCTTCTCGTCCTGGGCTCGAACATGGTGTTCCACAGCATCAAGGTCGTGGACGGCACGAGCCTGTGGAAGCTCGGGCCCGTGCCGTTCGACGAGGCCAAGCCGGGAGACGGCCTGTACGCCCGCGGCGTGCGGATGCCGGACGGCGTGCTGGCCGCCGAGTCGGTGTGGCTCAACATCGTCAACATCAAGGGCCACATCAAGAACATCACCGACAAGACCCTTCACCTCGACCACAACGGGCAAGAGGTGCTGTGCCACGTCGTGGCCGGCAAGTCGGTCGCCGTCCACTCCGAATCGCCGCCCACCGCGGACCTGTCGATGCTGAGGGTGGCCCAGCACGTGCAGATCCTCGGCGCCTGGCGGCCCGACACGAACGAGGTCGACATCGCAACCGTCTTCTCCCCCCACTAGGAGCCAGCCGTGCACGGGATCGCCGCGACGCAGCCGTACGTGATCGCCCTGTTCCTCGTCTGGGCGGGCCTGATGAAGCTGTTCAGCCGCAGGATGCGGGCGCGGGCCGGGCAGACCGCCCTGGCCCGCCTGGTCGGCGCGGCGCGCGCGGTCCCGGCGCTCCGGCTCGTCGGAGTGGTCGAGCTCGCGGTGGCCGCGGCCCTGCTGTTCCCGTGGGAGACGCCATGGAAGGGCATGGCCGCCGCGCTGCTCTCCGCCGGATTCCTGGCGTATCTCACCTATTCGTACGTCGCCGCGCCCACGGCGTCGTGCGGCTGCCTGGGCGCGCACTCCCGTCCGGTCGACGTGCGTGCCTTCACCCGGGCCGGTCTCCTGCTGGCCGCGAGCCTCGTGGCGATCCCGGCCGATCCGAACCCTCCGCTCGTGGCGCTCGGCCTGGCGGAGGCCGTGGTCCTCATGGCTCTCTCCGCCGAGCTGGACCGCTACTGGCTCACCCCTCTGCGACAGCTCCTCGTACGGCTGCGCCGCCCGCTGGCCGTGGCGCCGTCGCAGCACGTCCCGCTGGGCACCTCGCTGCACCTGCTCTACCGCAGCCCCGCGTACTGCTCGGCGTCCGCGCAGCTCACCTCGGACGTCCAGGACACCTGGGACGAGGACGGCCTGCGGTTCGTCGTCTACGGCGCCCGCGAGCGGACGGCGGTCTTCGCCGTCCCCCTCACCGGCAACGACCCGTCGGCCGTCCTGGTCACCCTCGTTGGGTCCTGACATATCGCGATCCGTAGTTCACGATGAGGGCCCCGATCCCATCGAACGGAAGGCCGATGTCATGCGTGTACGTGCCTGGCTGGTGTCAGGGGCGGTGGCCGCCGCCGGTCTGCTGACGACTCAGCCCGCGATGGCGGCCCAGGCCGTGGTCCCGTTCCATGCCGACTCAGGAGACCCGTGCGTGCGCGGGGTCACCGAGGGCACGCTGGAATGGGTCGACGGGCCGGTCGTCCGGCCGACGGTGAAGGTCGACGGATACCTGGCCGACGAGGCGTCCATCTCGCCCTGCTCGCTGGACCGGATGTACTCCACGGCCACCTTCTCCGCCTACAAGGGCAGCACCCTCGTCGACTCCCAGACCGCCAAGGCGGACAACGAGAAGGTCCCGATCTCCTTCGCTCTTTCCGACCCGGTGGCGTTCACGTCTGTCGACCGCGTGGTCGTCCAGGTGTGCCGGTTCAGCAGCACGCCGACCGGGATCAGCTACTGCGGCAAGGCCGCCGAGTACAAGGCGCCCTGAGCCGTGAGACCGCGCCGTGCCCGTCCGGGCGGGGACGGGCACGGGCCTGGTCACCGCAGGGTCACCGCGCCCCGAGGAGTGTCGAGCACCGCCTCCAGCGCCGGTTCCTGGCCCTTCGAGACCTCCAGCACGGCGTCCAGCGCGGCCAGCTGGCGGTGGAGCGCCTCCGGGTCCGGATGGACGGCGGTGAAGGAGGCCAGGCCGAGCTGCGGGAGACCGGAGGCGGCGGGGTGTGCGGTCGTGCCCCAGTCGATGAGGAACGGCACCAGGTTGATCGAGGCCACGTCGTTCCACCTGGTCAGGCGCCACTCCAGCAGCGTCCCTGCGGGTGTCCGGCGAGACAGCGGCTGCACGTCGCCGGGGTCGTAGCCGCGTTCGCGCGCCTGCCGTACCGTCGCGTCGATGTCGCCGGGCCGCACCGCCCACCGGGCGAGCCGGGGCTCGGTGAGCGCTTCCAGGCCGAACGCGCGGGGTCGCGGACCCGCTGCCGCCGGGTCCGGGCCGATGATCTCCAGGTAGGCGGTCGGACCCAGGCCGACCAGGTAGTTGGCGGTGCCGCCGGGGTGGCGCCCGCCCGCCACCGGGGTCACCCCGGTGCGCTCCGCGAACGCGGCGACGCCCGCGAGGAGGTCCGGGACCGCGTAGACGAGGTGGTCGAGTTCGGCTGTCATGCTGAAGGCTCCTGTACCGGCTCGCCCAGCGAGAGCATGAGGCGGTTGGCCCAGTTGAAGAACGCGGCCGCGTGGATGACGTCGCTGATCGCCAGGTCGTCGAGGCCGGCCGCGCGCAGCGCCTCGACGTGGTCGGCGCTGAACTCGGCCGGGGTGGCGGCCAGGGCCACCGAGGCGTCGATGATCGCCTGCCACTCCCCGTCCTGGGGCGCGTTGACGCCCTCGTCGAGCAGCCGGTCCACGTCGTCGGCCCGCTTGGAGTAGTGGGCGGCGAAGCGGGCGTGCACCGAGGCGCAGAACACACAGCCGTTGCGGCGCGAGGTCGCCGCCGCCGCCAGTTCGCGCTCGGCGCGCGGCAGCCCGCCGTCGGCGTTGTAGAAGATGTCGTTGTCGGTCCTGGTCCTGGCCTCCAGGATCGCCGGGTCGCGGGCGAGGAGCAGGAAGTACGGCGACTTCGCCCGGGCCTTGTCGACCAGCGCCTCGTAGTGCTCGTCGGTCAGCTCGTCGGTGGCCAGCGGCGCCAGCCACGGCTCCCAGCCGAGCTGGTCTCGCGTGAACGCCGGTTGGGTCATGAGGTCGGTCCCTTCTGCAGGTGACGCAGCCCGGCCACCACGCGGATCTGGAAGGTCAGGAAGGCGACGAGCTGCGACAGCGTCACGATAGCCGTGGTGCTCCACCCGGCCCGGGCCAGCGCGGCGAGCGACTCGGGCGCGGCCTCACGGGGCCGGAAGACGAGCAGATGGGCGTGCTCGAACGCGGCGGCGAGTCGCGCGCCGAGCTCGCCCGGTCGCCGCGCCCGGTAGCGCAGCCCCTCGTCGCTCTCCACCGACAGCGGCCCCTCGCCCGGATAGACCCCGTACGGCCCGGTCGTGGCCCCGGCCTCGACCTCCGACTCGACGACCTCCAGCAGCCCCGGCGAGAGCTCGGCCAGCCGGTCGGCGTAGAAGCCCGCGATCGCGGCATCGTGGTGCAGTCCGGCGACGAAGGCGGCCACCGCGTCCCGTTCGACGAGCGTGACCTCCTCCTCCACGTCGGGGCTGAACAGCGCGTCGTAACTGCGCTGGGCGTGCTCGCGGGCGGCGGGCCGCCGGCCGCGCAGCTGGTCGAGGGGCGAGCCGGGCCGTATGCCCGCCAGATGGTCGATGACATCAGTGATCATGTGGAGATCGATTCTGTGGAGGGGATCCAGCCGAGCGCGGGCGCCACCTCGGTCGCCAGCAGCTCGATCGAGCGGAGGATGAGCGGGTGCGGCGGGTCCACCGAGTGCACCTGGAGGACCAGGTCGGTGACCCGTTCGAGGGTCGGGTCGGCCTTGAGGCTCTCGATGACGTCCTGCGGCGTCCCCACGTGCACGTCGAACGCGGCGATGCGCCGGTCGAGGTCGCTGTCCGGCAGCTCGAACGGCAGCCTGCCGCGCCCGAGCCCGAGCTCGGCGTAGCGCAGCGCCTCGGCCCTGCTG
This sequence comes from Nonomuraea sp. NPDC049695, assembly GCF_040674955.1. Taxonomy (NCBI): domain Bacteria; kingdom Bacillati; phylum Actinomycetota; class Actinomycetes; order Streptosporangiales; family Streptosporangiaceae; genus Nonomuraea; species Nonomuraea sp. NPDC049695. The sequence goes on from NZ_JBFANV010000006.1 coordinate 20,210, forward strand.
TCAGCCACGAACGCGGTCCGCGAGGCCATGATCCGCGGCGTCGCGCCGGGCGGCAGGTGCTCGAGGTAGCCGTCCACGATGGGCCGCTGGATCTGGGCCAGCGTGGCCTGCGGGTCGTCGGCCGGCCTGGGCTGCGTGCGCGACAGCATGAGCCCGTGGCCGGCCTTCCCCGCGCGTACGCCGCCGCCGACGGAGAACGTCGCCTGCCACACCGCGTCCAGCAGCCTGGGCGCGGCCGGGTAGAGCCGGTTGCCGCCGCCGAGATCGCCCCCGGACCAGGCGTTGAGCAGCACCGCCAGGTGCTCGGCGTATATGGCCGAGCGGTCGGCGCTCTCGTGCCCGAACGGCGCGAACGACGAGGGCGTCCCGCCGCTGCCCACGCCGACCTCCAGCCGCCCGCCGGTGAGCAGGTCGAGCACGGCGGCGTCCTCGGCCACCCGCACCGGCTGCTCCAGCGGGAGCGTGATGATCCCGGTGCCGAGCCGGATCCGGCTGGTCCTGGCCGCCACATGGGCGAGGAGGACCAGGGGCGCCGGCAGGCCGCCCTCCGCGCCGTCGAAGTGGTGCTGCGCGACCCAGGCCGTGTCGAACCCGTACGCCTCGGCATGCGCGATCTGCTCGGCGGCCAGCCGGTAGCGCTCGCCGGCCGGCACGTCGTCCAGCAGCCGGGTGAAGAAACCGAGCCTCATAGCGCCGGCTCCGGGATGGCGGCCAGGAGTTCGCGGGTGTATTCGTGCCGGGGGTCGGTGAAGACCTGCCGGGTCGTTCCTGATTCCACGATGCTTCCCTTGTTCATGACGGAGACGGTGTGCGAGATCTGCCGCACCACCGCCAGGTCGTGCGAGATGAAGAGGTACGTCAGCCCGAGGTCGCGCTGGAGCTGTTCGAGCAGGTCGAGGATCTGCGCCTGCACGGTGACGTCGAGGGCGGAGACGGCCTCGTCCAGCACGACCACCTCGGGTCCGGCCGCCAGCGCGCGGGCGATGGCCACCCGCTGCCGCTGGCCGCCGGAGAGCTCACGCGGCCTGCGGGTGAGGACGTCCTGCGGCAGCGCCACGCGGTCCAGCAGGTCGAGCACGCGGGCCCGCCGTTCGGCCCGGTCCCCCAGCCGGAAGTTGCGCAACGGCTCCTCCACGATGTCGCCGATGGACTGCCGGGGATCGAGCGACCCGTACGGGTTCTGGTGGACGAGCTGCACGTGCCGGCGGAACGCCCGGCCCTCCCCTGCCCCGGCGATGCTCACCGTTCCCGACGTGGGCTCGGCGAACCGCACGACCAGGCGGGCCGTGGTCGTCTTGCCCGAGCCGGACTCGCCCACCAGCGCGTGCGTCGTGCCCCGCGCCACCTCGAACGAGACGCCGTCCACCGCCCGGAACCCCTTGAACTCCTTGACCAGGTCGCGCACCACGATCGCGGGCCCGACGTCGGTGGGGGGATCGCGGAACGGGGAGGCGGACAGCGCGGGTGCGTCGTTCAGCAGGCGCTTGGTGTAGCCGGCGGCCGGGGAGGCCAGCACCTCAGCCGTCGGTCCCTGCTCCTCGATCCGCCCGTCCTTCATCACGACCAGCCGGTCGGAACGTCCCGCGGCCACGGCCAGGTCGTGGGTCACCAGCAGCAGCGCGGTGCCGGAGTCCGCGCGCAGGTCGTCGATGAGGTCCAGGATGCGCCGCTGCACGGTCACGTCCAGAGCGCTGGTGGGCTCGTCGGCGATGATGAGACGGGGTTCGAGCGCGATCGCGATGGCGATGAGCACGCGCTGGCGCATGCCGCCGGACAGCTCGTGCGGGTACTGGCGGGCCCGTCGCTCCGGGTCCGGCAGGCCGACGCGGGCGAGCAGGTCGACGACCCGGCTCCTGATCGCCCGGCGGTCGCCGCGCCTGTGGATGCGGAGCACCTCGGCGATCTGCGCGCCGACGGTCTTGACCGGGTCCAGCGAGCTGGACGGGTCCTGGGGGATCAGGCCGATCTGCGCGCCGCGTACCGACTCCATGCGCTTGGACGACCAGGTCGCGAGGTCGGCGCCGCCGAGCAGGATCCGGCCCGCGTCCACCGCGCCGTTGGCGGGCAGCAGCCCGATGACGGCGTGCGCCGTGGTCGACTTGCCCGACCCGGACTCGCCGACGACGGCGACGACCTCGCCGGGCTCGACCGCGAACGAGATGCTCTCGACCGCGCGTCTCCCGTCGTAGGAGACGGCCAGGTCACGGACCTCCAGCAGGCTCATTCGTGCCTCCCCAGCGAGCGGCTGATGCGGCCGGCGGCGAGCACGACCGTGACCACGACGGCGCCCGGCAGCGTGGTCAGCCACCACGACGTGGCCAGGTAGTTGCGCCCTTCCGAGATGAGCAGGCCCCACTCCGGGGTGGGCGGCTCGGCTCCGTACCCGAGGAAGCTGAGCGTCGAGATGGCCAGGATCGCCATGCCGAACTGCAGCGCCGCGAGCGCGATGACCGGACCCAGCGAGTTGGGCAGGACGTGCCGCCGGAGCACGGCCAGGAACCGGCCGCCGCTCCCGAACGCGGCCTCCACGTAGTCGGTGCGCCGCACGCGGACCACCTCGGAGCGCGACAGCCGGGCGAAGGCCGCGACCGAGCCGACGCCCACCGCGATGGCCACGTTCACCGTGCCAGGACCGAGCAGGATGATCACGGTCAGGGCCAGGAGCAGGCCGGGCACCGACAGCAGCACGTCCACGATCCGCATGGCGGCGTCGTCCAGCACGCCGCCGACGGAGCCGGCGAGCAGCCCGAGCAGCGTGCCGACCACGAGCCCCACGGCGACGGCCACGAAAGCGCCCGTCAGCGAGTGCACGGAGCCGTGCACCACCCGCGCGAACAGGTCGCGTCCCACCGCGTCGGTGCCGAACAGATGATGCGCGCTCGGAGCCTGCAGCTTCTCGGCCGGCACGCCCGCGATCGGGTCGTAACCGGTGAAGAGGCCCGGCGCGACCGCCCAGAGCACGACCAGCGCGATCGGCAGCCACGCGAGCACCAGCCCGCCCCACCTGGTCATGCGGTTGCCTTCAGTCGCGGGTCGAGCACCGGGAACAGCACGTCCACCACCAGGTTGACCAGCACGAACACGGCCGTCGCCAGCACCACGACGGCCAGCATCACCGGCGTGTCCTGCGCGTTGACGGCCTGCTCGGTCAGCCGCCCGATGCCGTTGCGCCCGAAGACCGTCTCGGTCACCACCGACCCGGCGATCAGCTCGCCGAACGTCAGCCCCGCCACGGTCAGCGTCGGCAGCACGGCGTTGCGGGCCACGTGCCGCCAGAGGATCCACCACCGCGAGGCGCCCTTGGCCGCCACCACGGGCACGAACGGCTGCGTGGAGACCTGGTCCATGCTGCGGGCCAGCACCTGGGCGATCGGCGCCGAGATGGGCACCGCCAGCGTGAGCACCGGCAGGACGAGCTGCTGCACCGGGCCTCCGCCGATGACCGGCACCAGCTTGAGCCGGAACGAGAACACCTGGATGAGCAGGATGCCGAGCCAGAACGCCGGGACCGACACGAAGATCGACGGCACCGACAGCAGCGCGTTCCTGAGCCAGGAGGTCCTGCTGTAGCCGGCCGCGAACGCGATCAGCACGGCGATCAGCACCGCAAGCGCGAACGCGGCCGAGGCCAGCTTCGCCGTCTCCGGCAGCGCCTCCCCCAGCCGCTCGACGACCGGCGTGCCGGTGTCGATCGAGTAGCCGAAGGAGCCGCGCAGGAAGCCGAGCAGGGTGTTCAGGTAGTCGAGGACCGGCGGCTCGCCCGCGCCGTAGTACGCCCGGATCTCGGCGATCTGCTGCGGCGACAGGCCCAGCTCGGGGTTCTGGAACTTGATCAGGATCGAGTCGCCGGGCAGCAACTGCAGCAGCACGTAGCCGGCCGTGAAGGCGATCCAGAGCACCAGCGCCGCCTGTCCGGCCCGGGCGAGCAGGTACCTGGTCACTGCTCCGACTTCCACACCGAGTAGAACCACGGCCTGGCGACCGCCTCGAAGGCCACTCCCTGGACGTACGGCGCCCCGCCGTACACCTGCGGCTCCTCGAACAGCGGGATCGCGTAGCCCTGGTCGAGGACGTACCGCTGGATCTCGGCGACCTTGGCGTTGCGCTTGGCGACGTCGGGCTCGGCCGACTCCTCTTCGAGCAGCCGGTCCAGCTTCGTGTCGTCGGAGAGGATGACGTCGCGGTTCTTGCTGTGGAAGTGGCTCTTGATCACGTCCTGGTCGGCGCGGCCGACCATGCCGTGCTGGATGGCGGTCTTCTCGGCGTTCTTGATGTCCACGGCCTGGGTGCCCGCGTCGGCGGGGCGGATCTCCAGCTTCACGCCGAGCTTGGCCCACTGCTGGCCGACCAGCTCGAGCGTCTGCTTCGACAGCGGCTGCGGGCCGGAGACGAACACGCCGAGCTGCAGCGGCTTGCCGTCCTTGACGCGGACGCCGTCGGCGCCCTTGGTCCAGCCGGCCTCGTCCAGGAGCCGGTCGGCCTTGCCGGGGTCGTACGCGAGGTCCTCGGACAGGTCCACGTAGCCCTGCGCGAGGTGGCTGAGCACCGAGGTGGCCGGCGGGTAGCTGCCGGTGAAGAGGGTGTCGACGATCTCCTTGGCGTTCGTGCCAGCCTGGAGCGCCTTGCGGACCTTGACGTCCTTCAGGATGCTGTTGCGCGGGCGCAGGTAGAGGCCGTTGTTGACGCCTCTCGTCGGCTCGGCGTAGATCTGGAAGCCCGCGTCCTTGACGGTCTTCTCATCGTACGCCTGGACGTACCGGACGAAGTCGGCCTGGCCGGAGGTGAGCGCGCCGACGCGCACGTTGTCCTCGGGCGTGACGATGATCTTGATCTCGTCCAGGTACGCGCGGCCCTGGTGCTTCGAGGACGGCGGCGCCCAGTTGTAGTCCTTGCGCGCGGCCAGGTCCACCTCCTTGTCGACGACCTGGTTCTTCAGGGTGAAGGGGCCGGAGCCGATGACGTTCTTGAGCTGGCACTGCTGCTCGTACGGCAGCGAGATCGTCTTCTTGGAGACCAGGCCCGCCCCGATGACGGAGGTGCCCTGGAGGAAGCCGGGGGACGGCTTGTCGAAGTGGAAGCGCACGGTCAGCGGGTCGACGACCTCGCTGCGCTCGTAGTTGTTGACGAACTCGGCGACCGGGAGCTTGAGCTTCTCGTCGCCCAGGCCGTACACGTCGAAGTTGGCCGCCACGGCGGAGGCGTCGAGCGGGGTGCCGTCGCTGAACGTCACGCCGTCGCGCAGGTGGAACGTGTACTCGGTGGCATCCTTGTCGATCTCCCACTTGGTGGCGATCCACGGCTCGATCGCGAGCGTCTTCGGGTTCTGCCAGGTGAGCTTGTCGGTGATCTGGTTGAGGATGCCGCCGTTCGGATAGAAGCCGGCCGCCGGCAGGTACAGGCAGGTGGGCGGCTGGTGCTCGAGGTAGGTCAGCGTGCCGCCGTACACCGGCCGGCCGCCGCTCTTCGCGGCGCTGGTCGCTCCGCCACCGCCACAGGCGCCGAGCAGCCCCACGACGGCGAGCATGGCGGTGCTCGCCACGGCTGTGGTGCGCAGTCCGGAGGATGACATGGAGGTGCCCTTCGTGAACGGAGGTGGGTGACTTTAAAGCCACTATAACCTACCTACAAAGCATGGAATAGGTCGGGTCATGGCCTTGCCAAGGGAACCCCCCGGCCTTAACATCCATATGTCGACTTGTTAAGTAGGAAATTAGGAGAATAGGTGAACGTACGCAGGCATCTGGCGACGGCTACGGTCGTGGCGTCGATCGCCACTCTCGCCGCGTGCGGGGGCGGCGGGTCCGACGGCGGGTCGGGCGGTCAGGTACAGCTGTCGCTGGTGGCGTACTCCACGCCACAGGCGGCCTACGAGAAGATCATCAAGGCCTTCCAGGCCACGCCGGAGGGCAAGAACGTCACCTTCACCAAGTCCTTCGGAGCGTCGGGCGACCAGAGCCGGGCCGTGGAGGCCGGCCTGAAAGCCGACATCGTCGCGTTCTCCCTCGAGCCGGACATGACCCGTCTGGTCAAGAAGGGCCTGGTCGCCGAGGACTGGAGCGCCGGCGAGAACAAGGGCATGATCACCGACTCGGTCGTGGTCATCGCCACCCGCAAGGGCAACCCCAAGAGCCTCAAGACCTGGGACGACCTGACCAAGCCTGGCGTCGAGGTCATCACCCCCAACCCGTTCACCTCGGGCGGCGCCCGGTGGAACGTCATGGCCGGTTACGGCGCCAAGTCGAACAAGGGCGCGGACAAGCAGGCCGGCGTCAACTACCTCAGCGCCCTGTTCGCGAACGTTCCTGTGCAGGACGACAGCGCCCGCAAGTCGCTGCAGACCTTCTCCAGCGGCAAGGGCGACGCCATCATCGCCTACGAGAACGAAGCGATCTTCGCCCAGCAGAACAACCAGCCGCTGGACTACACGGTCCCGGACTCCACGATCCTGATCGAGAACCCGGTCGCGGTGACCAAGAACTCGGCTCACCCGAACGAGGCCAAGGCGTTCCTGAAGTTCCTCTACACCACGGAAGCGCAGAAGATCTTCGCTGACAACGGCTACCGGCCGGTGGCCAAGGGCGTGCAGGGCGTCTCCTTCCCGGCTCCGCCCGCCCTGTTCACCATCGCTGACCTCGGCGGCTGGCCGAAGGTGACGACCGAGTTCTTCGACCCCAAGGGCAGCGTCATGGCCGACATCGAGCGCAAGCTCGGGGTCTCGACCGAGAAGTAGGCACCCACGTGTCCGCACAGATTGTCGTCTCCAGGGCGGCGCTCGGCCAGAAGCGGGGCACCGCGCTCGGGCTGGGCGCGGCCGTCCTGTACCTGAGCCTGATCGTGCTGATCCCCCTGGCCGCCGTGGTCTGGCGCTCGCAGGAGCGGGGCATCGCCTACTTCTGGGACGCGGTCACCACACCGGACGCCTGGGCGGCGCTCTCGCTGACGATCGGCGCCTCGGTGGTCGTGGCCGTGATCAACCTGGTCATGGGCACGGTCATCGCCTGGGTCCTCGTCCGGGACCGCTTCCCCGGCAAGGCCGTGGTCGACACGCTCATCGACCTGCCGTTCGCGCTGCCCACCATCGTCGCCGGGCTGGTGCTGCTGTCGTTGTACGGCCCGAAGAGCCCGCTCGGCGTCGACCTGGCCTACAGCCGCGCCGGTGTGGTGCTGGCGCTGCTGTTCGTCACCCTCCCGTTCGTGGTGCGCACGGTCCAGCCGGTCCTGCTGGAGCTCGACAGGGACATGGAGCAGGCCGCGGCCTCGCTCGGCGCGAGCACGGCGCAGATCTTCCGTCGCGTCATCCTGCCCAACCTGGTGCCGGCCATGTTGTCGGGCACCGCGCTGGCGTTCTCCCGATCGATGGCCGAGATCGGCTCCGTCGTGCTGATCTCGGGGAACCTCCCATTCAAGACCCAGGTGGCCTCGGTGCACATCTTCGGACAGATCGAAACCGACAACCCGGTCGGCGCGGCGGCGGTCTCCACGGTCCTGCTCGTCGTCGCCCTGGTGACGCTGGTCCTGCTGGACCTGCTGCAGCGGTGGGGCAGTCGCCGTGGCTAAATACGGACTCCGCGCGCTGGCGCTCCTCTACCTGCTGTTCCTGCTCGTGCTGCCGGTCGTGCTCATCGGCTGGCGCACCTTCGAGAACGGCCTCGGCCCGGTGCTGGAGGCGCTCACCACACCGCAGGCCCAGTCGGCCTTCCGCGTCACCCTGATCGTCGCGTTCTGGGCCGTGCTGGCCAACACCGTCTTCGGGGTCGGCACGGCCGTTCTCCTGGTACGGCACGACTTCCCCGGCAAGCGGCTGCTGAACGCCCTCATCGACCTGCCCATGGCCGTCTCCCCTGTCGTGGTGGGCCTGGCGCTGATCCTGGTCTACGGCCGCTTCGCCCCCGTGGGCGGATGGCTGGAGGGCATCGGCGTCCAGGTCATCTTCTCCGTCCCCGGCATGGTCATGGCGGCCGTCTTCATCTCCCTGCCCCTGGTCATCCGGGAGGTCATCCCCGTCCTGGAGGAGCTCGGGGACGAGCAGGAGCAGGCGGCCCGCACGCTCGGCGCCGGCCCCTTGCAGACCTTCCGCCGCGTCACCATCCCCGGGATCCGCTGGGCGCTGGCCTACGGCGTCGTGCTGTGCCTGGCCCGGGCGCTGGGCGAGTACGGCGCGGTCGCCGTCGTCTCCGGCCGCCTGGTCGAGAAGACGCAGACGCTGACCCTGTTCGTGGAGGAACGCTTCCAGAACTTCGACGAAGCCTCCGCCTTCGCCGCCGCGACCGCGCTCGCGCTGGTGGCGGTCGTCACGCTCCTGCTCACCAAGATCCTGCGCCCGAAGGGCTGAACCTCATGGCCATCCAAGTAAGCGGCGTCAACAAGGCGTTCGGGGAAACGCCGGTGCTGAGCGACGTCTCCATCGACGTGGCCGCCGGATCCCTGACCGCGCTGCTCGGCCCCAGCGGCGGCGGCAAGTCGACACTGCTGCGCGTCATCGCCGGGCTGGAGACCCCCGACACGGGCACCGTGCTGATCTCCGGCGTGGACGCCACCAGGCTGTCACCCCAGCGCCGCAACGTCGGCTTCGTCTTCCAGCACTACGCGGCGTTCAAGCACATGAGCGTGTTCAAGAACGTGGCCTTCGGCCTGGAGATCCGCAAACGTCCCAAAGACGAGATCCGCAAGCGCGTGATGGAGCTGCTGGAGCTGGTCCACCTGGAGAACTTCGCCGACCGCTACCCGGCCCAGCTCTCCGGCGGGCAGCGCCAGCGGATGGCCCTGGCCCGCGCGCTGGCGGTCGAGCCCCAGGTCCTGCTGCTCGACGAGCCCTTCGGCGCCCTGGACGCCCAGGTACGCAAGGAGCTGCGGACGTGGCTGCGCCGCCTGCACGACGAGGTGCACGTCACCACCGTGTTCGTCACCCACGACCAGGAGGAGGCGATCGAGGTCGCCGACACCATCGTCGTGCTGGCCGACGGACAGGTGAAGCAGATCGGCAGCCCCACGGAGGTCTACGACAACCCCGCCGACCCGTTCGTGATGCGCTTCCTCGGCCCGGTCACCGAGCTGGACGGCCGTCTGGTCCGCCCGCACGACATCGAGATCGGCGCCGCCCCGGAGAACGGCAGCGTCCCCGCCACCGTCACCCGGATCGTCCGCCTCGGCTTCGAGGTGCGCGTGGAGTTGCTCATCGACGGCCAGGAAGCCTGGGCCCAGGTCACCAGGAGCACCGTCGAGCGCCTGAACCTGCGTCCGGACCAGGTCATCCACGTGTGGCCCAGCCCGGCCGCCCGCTCCCTCGCCCTGAGCACGACGACGGCCTGATGAGGATCTCTGCCCGCACTCACTACGCCCTGCGCGCCGCCGTCGCCCTCGCGGCGGCGCCACTCGGTCCGGTGCCCGCTGAGAAGATCGCCTCCAGCCAGGACATCCCGCGCCGGTTCTGCGACAACATCCTGCTGCAGCTGCGCCGGGCCGGGCTCGTGCGCAGCCAGCGGGGACCTGACGGGGGCTACTGGCTGGCCCGGCCGGCCGAGGAGATCACCCTCGCCGACGTCATCCGCGTGACGGAGGGGATCGAGGAGGAGATCGAGCGCTTCCCCGGCGTGGCCGGCCCGCTCACCGACATCTGGACGGCGATGCGCGAGCACGAGCACGCCCTGCTGACCGAGGTCACGCTCGCCGACGTCGTCACCACGTCGGCCAAGGATCCCGCCTCCGGCTAGCTGTTCTCGCTCGGCCCCCCTGGTCCCGCACCAAGATCTGCCACCCCTGCCGAGGTCAGATACGTTCGACCTCGAGCACGAGCTTGCCGGTGCTGCGGCCGGACTCGATGCGGCGATGTGCCTGCGCCGCCTGCTCCAGCCGCAGCGACTCGACCTGCACCCGAAGCTCCCCTCCTGCGGCCGCGGCCACCGCCCGGCGCAGCGCCCGGCCCACCTCCGCGGGGAAGGCGGCGGAGAACGCGGCCAGGTTGAACCCCGAGACGGTCTTGTTGGTGAACCACAGTTCGTTGGCCGAGATCCCGACGTCCTCGGCGCCGGAGGCGTTGCCCATCACCACCATCCGGCCCATCGGCGCGAGCAGGTCGAGGCTGCTCCGCCGGGCCGTACCGCCGACCATGTCCACCACGACGCCGAACCGGCCGGCCTCGGCCGCCTGCTCGCGCAGGATGACCTCGTCGTAGCCGAACGCCCTGGCTGTCTCGATCTTGTCGGGGCTGCCCACGGTGCCCACCACGCGGCCCGCGCCCAGCAGCCGGGCGGCCTGGCCGAGCTGGCTGCCCACGCCGCCGGCGGCGGCGTGCACGAGCACGTCCTCGCCCGGTTCGATGCGGGCCACCCGGTCGAGCACGAGAAACGCGGTGGTGCTGTTGGACGGCAGCGCCGCCGCGACGCCCAGCCCCAGGTCGTAGCCGTCCAGCGGAGCCACCAGCTCGGCGGAGGTGGTCACCACCTCCGCGTAGCCACCGCTGTCGACGATCGTCAGCGCGGCGACCGGCTGGCCGACGCGCAGCCCCTCGACGCCGGGGCCGAGCGCCCGGATGCGGCCGGAGACCTCGATGCCGGGCACGAAGGGCAGCGGTACGTCCACCACGCCCTGCCGGTAGAGGATCTCGGCGAAGTTGGCGCCCGCGTAGGCCACATCGATGGAGACCTGTCCCGGCCCCGGCTCGGGAATCTTGACCTCGTCGAGACGGAGGACGTCAGCGCTGCCGAATTCGGGAATCGTGATTGCCTTCATGCCCTCCATCGTGCTGGGGCGGCTCCTGCCGAGGCAGTGTCAGCTCATCCAGGGTGTGCCACCACCAGGCTCTCCACCTTCTCCTTCGTGTCGGTGTCGGGATGCGGCGTGTGCAGCACCACGTTGAGGTCGGCGCGGTCCGGCAGCCGGAACAGTGAGTACTCGAAGGTGAGCTCCCCGGCCTGGGGGTGAGTGATCGCCTTGATCCCCTGGGAGCGGGAGCTGACATCCGGCCGCGCCCACAACTGCGCGAACTCGGCGCTGGCCGCACACAACTCCTCGGCGAGCTGCCCGAAGACCGGATCATCGTGGTATCTGGCCGCGCTGGCACGGAAGTCGGCCACCATGTCCGGGGCGAACTCGTGCCATTCGGTGAACCTGCCGCGGTAGATCGGGTGGGTGAAGAACGCCACCAGACAGTTGCGGATGTCGTCGTCGAACCCGAAGACCCACCTGGCCGCGTCGTTCATCGCCACCAGGTTGTAGTGCCGGTCCAGCACGTGCGCCGGGTTGGGCATCCACGCGGTCAGCACCGCGCGCAGTTGCTCGCTCACCGGCGCACCCGGCCGGCCCGCGGGGTCCGGCGGATTGAGCCCGGCGAGCACGTACAGGTGCGCCCGCTCCGCCTCGTCGAGCTTCAGCGCGCGGGCGACCGCATCCAGCACGGCGTCGGAGACCTTGATGTCGCGTCCCTGCTCCAGCCAGGTGTACCAGGACACCCCCACCCCGGCGAGTACTGCCACCTCTTCCCTGCGCAGCCCGGGAGTACGGCGGCGCCCTGCGGCGGGCATGCCGACGTCGGCGGGGGCGAGAGCCTCCCGCTTGGCACGCAGGAACTCTTTGAGCTGGTCACGGCGGCCCTGGCTGGCAGTCACGAACACACCCTATGCGGCGCGGGGTCCCGCTTCAGGCCGCCCGCAGCGGGCGGAGGGCGCCGCCCCAGGCGAGGATCTGGTCGAGTACGGCGTTCAGCTTGTCCTCGTGAAGGGCGGCGGGCTTGAAGTCGGACATGTTCTCGAAGTCCGTGAAGAGCGAGAGCGTCACCTGCTGCGACACGGTGGCCACGCCGACCAGGGAGAGGATCGAGCGCAGATGCTCGACGGCCCGGGCCGCGCCGTCCACCCCGTACCCGACGAACCCGGCTGCCTTGTTGTTCCACTCGGCGTACAGGAAGTCGACGGCGTCCTTGAGCGCGCCCGGGATGGAGTGGTTGTACTCGGGCGTAACGAAGACGAACGCGTCAAAAGAGGCGATCCGCTCGGACCACCGCTTGGTGTGCTCATGCGCGTAATTGCCCATGGCGGGGATGTTCGGCTCGTCCAGGTGGCGCAGGTCGTAATCCTTGAGGTCCACCACCTCGTACTCGGCGTCGCCGCGCTTGGACGCCAGCTCGTGGACCCACTGCGCAACGGCCTCGCCGTTGCGGCCGGGACGGGTGCTGCCCAGGATGATGCCTACCTTGATCATGTCAACGGTCCTCACAGTCGGTCAGGAAGAACGACAACAACCGTATGAGCTGAGCTTGAGATAACCAATGCGTCACGGTCTACACTTTTTACGTCAGAGTCTCAGGAGCTAGACTCCTGTTATGGACGTGCTCAGCGACGTCGTCGCCCACATACGGACCGGCCGGCCCACGTCCGCCCGCATCACCTGGCGCGGCCGGTGGGGGCAGGAGTTTCCGGCGGTGCCCGGATCGGCGGGGTTCCAGATGGTGCTGCGCGGGTCCTGCTGGCTCATCCCGCCCGGCGGCGATCCCGTGCCGCTCAGCGTAGGCGACGTGGTCTTCCTCCCCCACGGCGACGGGTACGGCCTGGCCGACAGCCCCGACACGCCGCTCGCCCCGCCGGCCTGCAACCCGTACCTCGACTTCGACCTGTTCACCTCGGCCACGTACGGCGGCGAGGGGGCCGAGACGGTCACCCTGTGCTGCGGCTACCAGCTCGACGCCGGAAGGACGCACCCGATCCTGGCCTCGCTCCCCGGCGTGATCCACCTGCCGACGACGCTCGGCCACCGCCCAGAGCTCAAGGCGGCCGTCGAGCTGCTCGCCGGGGAGATCGACCACCCCCGGCTGGGGGCCGACACCATCGTGACGTCGCTGCTCGACCTGCTCCAGCTCTACATCCTGCGGGCCTGGTTCGACCAGGAGTCCATGGCGTGCGACGAGTCCGGGTGGGCCGCCGCGCTCGCCGACCCCGCCGTCAGCCGCGCGCTCGACGCCATTCACCGCGCCCCCGACCGCCGCTGGACGGTCGAGTCGCTCGGCGCCCACGCCGGTCTCTCGCGTGCCGGCTTCGCCCGCCGCTTCACCGGCCTCATCGGGCAGCCGCCGCTGGCGTACCTCACGTGGTGGCGCCTGGCCACGGCCGGCCGCCTGCTGCGCGAGTCCGACGCCTCGGTGGCGGAGGTGGCCCAGCGGGTCGGGTACGGATCGGAGTTCGCCTTCGGGAACGCGTTCAAGCGGCAGTACGGGGTGTCGCCCGGCAAGTACCGGCGCCAGGTTGCCGCCTGATGTGAATGCAGGGGCGCTTGGGCCGGATGAGTGCTGGTTACACCACAATGGGGGGATGGCATACCCTCCGCAGCCTCCGCCGCCCCAGCCTCAGCCGCAAGGACCGTGGGGCGCGCAAGGAGCGCCGCAGGGGTACGGCCCACCCCCGAACTACGGCCCACCTCCCCACCACGGCCCACCTCCCCACTACGGCCCACCTCCCCACTACGGCCCGCCACCCGGATACGGCCCGCCTTACGGGAACCCCATGGAGCCGCAGCGGACGCTGGTGCTCCCCTTCCCGCCCCCGAAGAGCAACAACGCGCTGATCATCGGCCTGGTCATCGGCCTGGCCGTGCTGCTCGTGGGCGGCGGCGCCGGCGCGTTCCTCTACCTGCGTGGCTCCGTCTCGAAGCCGACGGTCGCCCTGCCGAGCGCCGAGCCGTTCCCCACTGCCGCGACGCAGCCGCCGTCCGACCCGCCCTCGGAGACGGCCGCACCGTCGGACCCGCCGACCTCGGAGCCCCCGACCCCGACCCCCAGCGACACCCAGACCTCCTCCGACCGCGTCGATCCGGGCTCGCCGCTCACAGACAAGGAGTTCGACGACTGGGACTTCAAGCTCGGAGACGTGAAGCTCCAGGCCAAGAGGGTCGGCGGCTGGACGTACAGCACCTGTGACCCGGTCGACGGCAGGGGCGTGCTGGCCCAGAACCACTGCCGGCGCGCCATCCAGCTCGCGTACTCGGCCTACGGTGGGCACATCAAGGCGGTCCAGGTCATGATGTCGTTCCCCAGCGAGCAGGCCGCGAAGAAGGCCGCCACACGGCTGGCCACGCTCGACTCGAACGCCGTGAAGTGGCGCAAGGACAAGGCGCACCGCACCTACGTCTACGGCAAGATGCGTTCGGGTGTGGCCAAGAACTACGTGGTCGTCACCGTCCTCACCGCGGACAAGACCGCCAAGTCGCTGGCCACGTACTACCACCATTACCTGCAGAGCGACCACGCGAGCTACTTCCTCTTCCGCGACCTCACCATCACGAGCTAGGACTGATCGCCAGTAGATGTCATAGCAGCGCTAGGCGTTATAGTCATGCTAGCTTGGCAGGTATGTCGATAGCCGCACGCCGAGCACGCGAACGTGCCCAACGCCAGCAGCTGATCATCACCGCCGCCCGCGAGCTGGCCGGGTCCGAGGGCTGGGACGCCGTGACGACCCGGCGCCTGTCGGAACGGGTCGAATACAGCCAGCCAGTGCTCTACAGCCACTTCAAGGGCAAAGACGCCATCGTGCAGGCGGTGGCGCTCGAGGGGTTCGCGGAGCTGGCGGGCAAGCTGCGCGCGGCGCGCGAGGCCGGCGGCGATCCCAAGGCGGTGCTGCGCCAGGTCTCGATCGCCTACCTCGACTTCGCCCGCACCCACAGCGCCCTGTACGAGGCCATGTTCGTCATGCCGATCGCCATTCCCTTCGCCTCGGAGGAGACTCCGGAGGAGCTGCGCGAGACGTTCGGCGAGTTCCTGCACGCGCTGGAGCCGGTCGCGGGGAAACACCACCTCGGCACCTTCGCCGAGGTCGTGTGGGCCGCGCTGCACGGCCTCGCGACCCTGGCCCATGACCGCCGGATCCCCGTCGGGCTCCAGCAGGACCGGATCGACCTGCTCATGGACCAGCTCGTCGTGCGTGTGTAAGGCGAACGCGCTCGACGCCGTCACTCTCACCCAGCCCGCCTGACCCTTGTCGCCGCAGGAGGCCTGCGGCGGGTCAGGCCAGCAGCCCCCGCTGCCGCCCGGCCGCGGCCGCCTGCGTGCGGGTGGAGACCTCCAGCTTCCCCAGGATGTTGGACACGTGGACGCTGACCGTCTTCTGGGCGATGAACAGCAGCTCCGCGATCTCCCGGTTGGTCAGCCCCTCGGCGACCAGCCGCAGCACCTCGATCTCCCGAGCCGTCAACCCGCCGTCGCCCTGCCCGCCACCCTGCTTGCCACTCTGCCCGCGGTCGAGGAACCGGGCCCGCCGCCCCAACTCCGTCAGCGCGTTCTCCAGCGGCACTGCCCGCAGCTTTCCCGCCGTCTCCCGGGCCAGCTCCCACTCCGCCTGCGCCCCCTCACGGTCGCCGGCCGCCAGCAGCGCCTCGGCCAGCCGCCACCGGGCCCGCGCCACCTCGTAGACGAACCCGAAGTCGAACGCCTCCACCACCTGGCGCCACAGCTCCACGTCGAGCCGCCCGTGCACGCGGTGCCACTCCGCCTCCACGCGCAGCGCCCAGGCCCGCCCCTCGGGCCCGAGGTGCCCGGGCCCGACGATGGGCCCGGAGTCGACGGCGAGGCGGGCGCGGGTGCGGAGCTCGTCGGCGCCCTCGGTCGTGCCCAGCTCGGCCAGCGCCCAGAGCCCGATGGCGGCCATCCTGAGCGCGCTCGCTTCGCCGTTGACCATCGGCGCCATGACCGCCCGCACGTGGTCGAGCGCCGTCGCGGGGTCGCCGTGCCAGAGCGCGTGCTCAGCGGCCAGCCCGCGGGACATGTACGCGGCCAGCTCGCTGTACCAGAACGGCCGCAGCCGGCTCAGCCGCTCCTCGACCGCGGGCAGATCCCGCGCCACCTCGATGAAGAGCGCGAACGACGACAGGATCGCCTCCGGCAGCGTGCCCACCCGCGCGCCGAACCCGGCCGCGACCGCCTCGGCCTGGTCCCACTCGCCGGCCACGTAGTGGATCAGGAACCGCAGGAACCGCAGATCGGTGCCGTAGGTGCTCCACTTGAGCCCGTTCTCGAACGCCACGCGGATGCCGGCGTCGGCCACCTCGGCTGCCTCGGCGAGCAGGCCCTGCTCGTAGTGGATGCGGGCGTGGTGGAAGCGGGCGCGCAGGTCCATCGCCAGGTCGCCGCTGCCCTCGGTGGAGGCCGTCTCGATCAGCTCGTGGGCCTTGTCCAGGTCACCGCGGAGCTCCACATAGGTGGCCAGCGTGAGCAGCGCGCCCGCCTCGGCGTCTCTGACCCCGGCGGCGCGGGCGGTCTCCAGCGCCCGCGCGGTCACGGCCTCGATGTCACGATGGCGGTCGCTCCAGAGCAGCGTCCGGGCGTGGGTCGCCAGGGCACGGGCGAGCGCCGCCTGGTCCTCCGCGCTCTCGACCGCGCGCTCCGCCGCCGCGATGGCGGCCGGCTGGTCCTCGGCCTCGTACAGGTAGTAGGCGAGCCGCTCGCTGACCTCGGACGTCGGCGGCAGAGCTTTGAGCTGGACGATCGCGCGATGGTTGTCGCCGCTGTCGGCCGCCATGACGGCGCTGCGGAACGCCAGCCGCTCCCGGCTCTCCCCGACCAGGGCGGCGGCCCCTTCGACCCGCTCCCAGAGGCCGAGCGCGTGGTCGTAGTGGCTGTGCGCCTCGGCGGGGGCCCCGAGCCGCTCGGCCAGACGGCCCGCCTCGGCCGACGCCGACAGCGCCCCGGCCAGGTCGTGACTGGCGAGGTGGTGGTAGGCCAGCTCGGCGGGCGACGTCAGCAGGCGGGCGAAGGCGGCGTGCAGCCGGGTGCGCTCGCCGGGCAGCAGGTCGGTGTAGACGACTTCCTGGAGCAGCGCGTGGCGGAAGGTGTAACCGTAGCCGTCGACCCTGAGCAGCCCACGCGAGACGATCTCCCTGACCGCCTCTTCGAACTCGGCCAGCGGCAGCCCCGACACCTCGCGCAGCAGCTCGTCCTCCACCTGCCGCCCCGCCACGGCGGCGGCCCGCAGCACCCGCTGCCCCGACTCGGAGAGCACCTCGACCCTGGTCATGAGCAGGCTGGCCAGCCCGTCGGGCAGGCTGTCGCCCTCGGCCACGGCCGCGAACAGCTCTTCGGCATAGAAGGGATTGCCGTCGGCGCGGGACACGATCAGGTCGAGCTCCTGAGCACCCATCTCGCCCAATGTGGCCACATAGTCGGACATGTCGCCGGAGGCCAGCGGTCCCAACTCGACGCCCATCACCGTGGGCAGCCGCTTCAGCTCGGCCAGCACGGAGCGGAGCGGGTGGCGGCGGTGGAGGTCGTCGGTGCGGTATGTGCCGACCACGCAGACCTGCTCGCTCTGCACCATGCGGCTGAGGAAGACGAGCAGATCGCGGGTGGACCGGTCGGCCCAGTGCAGGTCCTCGATCACGAACAGCACGGGTTGGACGTCGGCCAGCAGCCCGAGCAGCGAGCCGAACAGCCGCTGCTGCGTGAGCCCGGTCGAGGGGGCGCTCTCCATGCCCGGCAGCAGCTGGCCCAGCATGGGGTGGGCGGCGGCGGCCTCGCGCACGGCCGGCTCCGCGCCGCGCAGCGCGTCGGCCAGCGGCAGGTACGGCAGCGAGTCGCCCAGCTCGGCGCACTGGCCGACCAGCACGTGGAAGCCGCGCTCGCGGGCCTCCGAGACGAGCTCTGCCGTCAGCCGGGTCTTGCCGATGCCGGCGTCCCCGCCGACGAGCGCGACCCCGGCCATGCCCTCGGCGGCGGATTGCAGCACCCGCACGAGTCCGGCCAGCTCAGCAGAGCGCCCGACAAGAAGCCCGTTCATGCCGGCAACTCTCTCACGCTCTACTGACATTCCATTGGTTCAGGAAACTCGCCCAAGATTGGCCCTCATCGACATACCAAAGGTATTTTACGCTGCTGTCTTGTGATCCACCCAACCACTTTCGCGCTCTTCGTGACGGCCTCGCTCGCCCTGGTCATCATCCCAGGCCCGAACCACCTCTACATCACCGCCAGGGGCATCGCCCAGGGGCGGGCGGCGGGCCTGGCCAGCGCGTTCGGCGTGGAGGCCGGCACGCTCGTGCACATCGCGGCCGCCGCCGCGGGCCTCTCGTACGTGATCGCGCGATCCGCCACACTGTTCGCGATCGTGAAGTGGGCCGGCGTCGCGTACCTCCTCTACCTGGGCATACGCGCGTTCACCGGCAAGCAGGTGGACGGCGGCACGCCGCCCCCGCAGCCGCTGAGGAAGGTCTTCCTCGAAGGCGTGCTGGTGAACGTGCTGAATCCCAAGGTGGCGCTGTTCTTCCTGGCGTTCCTGCCGCAGTTCGTCGACCCGGCCGCGGGTTCGCCCGCGCTCCAGGTCGTGCTCTTCGGCCTGACGCTGCTGCTCCTCGGGCTGATCTCGGACATCGTGTACGCGTGCACCGCCGGCGCGCTCGGCACCCGGCTCACCGCCAGGACCAAGACGCTCAGGTACGTCAGCGGCGTCGTCTACCTGGGGCTCGGGGTGGCCACGGCGTTCGCCGGGAGACAATGACCCCATGGCGCCCAGGAAGCAGCAGGAGATCTTCGACGCGACGTTGCGGCTCGTGGCGGAGAAGGGCTACGACGGGCTGACCGTCGAGGGGGTCGCCGAGCTGTCGGGCGTCAACAAGACCACGATCTACCGCTGGTGGCCGTCGAAGGCCGCGCTGCTGGGGGCCGCGCTGGTGGAGGCCGACGTGCTGGGGTTCGAGGCGCCCGACACGGGGAGCCTGCGCGGTGACCTGGTCGCGCTGGTCGAGGGCGTCAAGCGGCTGCTCACCGAGCCGCCGGCCAGCGACATCGCCGTCGCCGCGCTCGCCGCCGCCGTCCGCCACCCCGAACTGGACGCCCGGCGCTTCTTCGCCGACCGGTTCGCGAGGGAGCGGGAGATCTTCGAGCGTGCGGTACGGCGCGGCGAGCTCAAGGAGTCGATCGATCCCATGCTGATCGTCGATTTGCTGGCCGGGGCCGTATGGATGCGGGTGGTCTTCCGGGGGCTGCCCGTCGCGGACGACTTCCCGGATCAGGCTGTCTCGGTCCTCCTGGGCGGCGTCTAACCCGCTTCCGCGAGGGAGCGCCGTCGCCTGGACTGAGGAGCGCCGGGAGCGTAGCGACCAGAGCGACGAGGGAAGGCGACGGCTTCCCAGCGACCGAGCCCGCCTCTGCGGAGCAGAGGCCATCAACACAGCGCAGCTGGGATGCGGTCCAGCACCGGGTGGGGCACCAGCCCGTACGCGTAGAAGTCGACGGCGAGCGCTCCCGCCGCCTTCGCCCCCCGCGCCTTGGCCACCAGCCGGTCCGTCGAGTCGCTGTCCGGGTGGCCGGGCCGCAGCACGGCCCGCACCTCCCTGTCCTTGCCCACCGACCGCAGGTAGGCCCCCACGTCGTCGGCCACCCGGGCCGCGTCCCGCGCGTACGCGAGCACCCCGAACGCGGGCACGAGATCTCCCAGCGCCACCAGATCGACCCCGAGCTGCCAGGCGTCATGGGCGGCGAGCCCGGGCGTGGGCAGCCCGTCCCGGTAGCCCTTGACCGCGCCGGTCGCGTCGATGAACACCAGCTTGGACCCCTCGTCGGCCACCGCCGACGCCACCTCCGACACCAGCGTGGTGACGGTCTCGGACCGGGCCCTGGCGTAGGCGACGACGTCGGGCCCCGCGTACGCGGTCAGCGCCGCCCTGGTCACCTCGCCCTGCGCGGGCGGGTCGCCGTCGAGGACGCCGCCCACGATCCTGGCGCACTCGTCCCGCGCCACCTCGGCGTTCACGCCCAGGTCGGTGGCGCGGCGCATGCAGTAGTCGCAGAAGCAGAGCCCGAACAGGTACGCGTCCATCGGCCCGAGCGGCACGAACGAGCGCTGCGGCTTGAGCGGCCTGAAGTGCAGCGACTCGGCCACCACGCTGTCGGCCCCGAGCCTCGCCACCGCTCTGGCCAGCGCGACCGCGTACTCGCGCACGTCGGGGTGGGCGGGGCACAGGTCGGTGAGCGAGCCGCGGTCGCCGAAGCAGTCGCGTACGGTCACGTCCGGATGCTCCGTGCCGAGCGTCGCGTTGCGCAGGAACACCGTCCATCCGTGGAGCTTCATGGACCGTTTCGCACACGCCTCGCGAAGGCCGTCGAAAGCGTTCAGGTAGCCGGGCACGGGAGAAAGGCGGAGTCCGGCGAACAGATCGGGCGGCGGGACGAAGTGGGCCCCATCGTGGCGGATGGTCAGCCGGGACAGTCCGTGCGGGGTGACGTCGCGGGAGGCGTGGTGCACGGCTCCGACGGTGATGCCGTTGACGCCGTACGCGCTGATCCTGTCGAGCACCCGCTCGACGCCCTCGCCGCGCAGGTCTTCGACGAAGACGTACACCGAACTGTCCACAAGCAGACCTTAAGCGCTCTTGTGAGCGACGAAGTCGATCTCCACCAGGATGCCCAACAGCTGCGATCCTACGGTGGTGCGAGTGGGGTACGGCTGGCTGAAATAGGACTTGTAAACCTCGTTGTAGGCGGCGAAGTCGCGCTCCAGGTGCTGCAGGTGGACCGTGGACTTGACCACGTCGTCGAAGCCGAGCCCGTGGGCGGCCAGGATGGCGCCGAGGTTGCGCATGACCTGGTGCGTCTGGGTGGCGACGTCGTCGCCGACGATCTCACCGGTCTGCGGGTCGAGGGGGCCCATGCCGGAGGTGTAGACGAAGTCGCCGACCACCAGACCCTGCGAATAGGCGCCGATCGGGGCAGCGCCTTCGCTGGTCCTGAGCTCCTTTTTCACCGATGACTCCCTAGAAACTGGTGGTAATGGTGCCTACGACACGGTAGTCCCGATCAACCAGGGGCAGCACGCGCCACTTGTCGAACGCGGTGCAGGGATGGGAGATGCCGAACGCCAGCAGGTCACCGGGCTGAAGCCCGTCGGCGCGTACGACAGTGTGCTGGTCCTGCATCTTCACGATCGTGACGCCGTCGCGGCGCGGGATGGGCAGCCCCTCGTCGTAGGGGGCGTCCCGCTTGCCCATGCCCACGATCGCCAGCCCCGACTCGGGCGTGGACAGCACATGCGCCCACACCTCCAGCGCCGGCCGCAGCTCTCCGTCGATGCGGTTGAACGGGGTGCGCTCGCGGTAGTAGCCGTCGTCGTGGCTGACGTACGCGCCGCTGCGCAGCAGGATCCTCGCCTGCGTGGCGACGAGTTCCCGGCCGATCACGTCGAACCACTGGCTGCCGCCGACGGTCAGGATCGGGTTCCGGACGCGGACGTACTCGACGGCCTGCTGCAACAAGTCCAGATATTTCCGGACATCGTCGGCTGTCTTCAGCGCGCCCTCATAGCCCGCCACCCCGGCCAGCTCGACGTTCGGAACTGTCTGCACGTACGACGCCAGCTCCAGCAGCTGGTCCAGCGACCGGCACCCGGCTCGTCCGCCTTCGTGCCCCAGCTCCACCAGCACCCGGAACGGCCTGGATGCGGCATGCCGAGCGAGAATGTCCACCCCGGCCCGGGAGTCGACGAAGCTCAGGAACTCGAACCCGGGATCACGCTCCAGCTCGTCGGCCGCCCAGGCGAGCCCCGCCGGATCCACGATCTGGTTGGCGACCATGATCCGGCCCGTCCCGAACCCTCGGACCGCCCGCGCCTGCCGCGGCGTCGCGACCGTGAGACCCCAGGCACCCGCTTCGAGCTGAAGCGCGGCGATCTCAGCGGACATGTGCGTCTTGGCGTGCGGCGCGAGCTCCATCCCGTGGTCGCGGACGAAGGCCGCCATCGTGGCGACGTTGTGCTCCAGCGCTTCCTGGCGCACCACCATGAGGGGGAGGTCGAGCCCACCACCGAAGACCTGCTGCCCGAGCACGACACCCCTTTCGTCCGCGTCCGACCCTATCTCAGGCGGTCGCCGATCTAGGGGCGGAGCGCACGCCCCGGAGTCGCCCCGGTGAGCTCTCCCCCGGCCAGCACGCGTACCCCTGACACGAGCACGTCGTCGACCCCGGCCGCGAGCGTGCGCGGAGCCTCGTACGTCGCCCGGTCCGCCACGGCCGCCGGGTCGAACACCACCACGTCGGCCGCGAACCCGTTACGCACCAGCCCCCGGTCCGCCAGCCCGAAGCGCCTGGCCGGATGGGAGGCCAGATGCACCACGGCCTGCTCCCAGGTCCAGTCCGCCAGCTCCCGCACGTGCCGGCCGAGGAACCTGGCGAACGCCCCGAAACCGCGCGGATGCGGATGACCGCCCACATAGATGCCGTCGGAGCCGCCGGTGTGCGAGGGGTGCCGCAGCATCCGGCGTACCGACTGCTCTCCCTCCGGCCCCTCGTCGGGCCGGGCGGACACGACGCCGGCCTCCAGCCGCGTCTCCGTCAGGAGGCGGCGGCAGAACTCGGCGGGCGCCACCCCGGCCCGCTCGGCCGCCGCGACCATGGTCAGGCCCTCGGCCCACTCCAGTCCGGGCGCGTGCGAGACGGTCAGCCGCGGCCAGGTGTCCTCCAGCGACGGCCACCAGCCGTCCAGCTCGTCGGACGCGATCATCTCCAGCGCCCGGTCCGTCTCGGCGCCCGGCACGGAGTCCGGGAGCACGACCATGGCCAGGATCGTGTTGCCGCGCAGGTAGGGGTAGGTGTCGAAGGTGAGGTCCACTCCCTTGCCGAGCGCCTCCTCGACCAGCGGCAGCAGCACGTCCGCAGGGCCGTGCAGGTGGGAGACGTGGACGGCGGCTCCTGAGCGCTCGGCGATGTCCATGACCTCGGCCATGCCCACGCCTGCCCGCGCGCCGTAGGCCCGCATGTGGGTGACGTACGGAAGCGCGCCGAGCGGGGCGCACAGGGCGGCGAGCTCCTCGGCGGTGGCGTAGCGGCCGGGGAGGTATTCGAGCCCGCTCGACAGTCCGGCCGCGCCTTCGGACAGGCCCCGCTCGACGTGCCGGAGCATGGCCACCAGGTCGTCGCGACCAGGCCGATCGGGTGAGGGCCCCATGACGTCGTAGCGGATGGTGCCGTGCGGGAGGAGGTAGGCGGTGTTCAGCGCCACGGCGCGGTCGTAGCCGTCGAGCAGCTCCCCCACGGTCAGCGGCCCATCGAACCGGACGCTCCCTGGCAGCGGGCCGTTGACGGCGGCGAAGTAGCGGGAGGCGTAGGCGACGGTCGCGGCGGAGCCGGGGGCGAAGGACAGACCGTCCTGGCCGAGCACGAACGTGGTCACGCCCTGCCTGAGCGCCGCCCGCTGCACCCCCGGGTCGAAGACGGCCGCGTCCCCGTGGGCGTGGCAGTCCACGAAGCCGGGCGCGACGAACCGCCCCGTCGCGTCGATCACGGCCTCCGCCTGCGCGCCGTCGAGCCTCCCGACCGCCGCGATCCTGCCGCCCGCGACCGCCACATCCGCCCGGTACGGCGGGGCGCCCGTGCCGTCGAGCACCCGGCCGCCGCTGATGACTACGTCGAAGCTCACTCCAAGATTCAATCAGAGCCGCGCGAGTACGCCGGGGCGCACTGCGCGTGCTTGTCGATGGGCCGGGCGGCCAGCACGTCGCGGGCGCGGGCCCGGTCCGCGTTCCAGCCGTTCCAGGGGTCGGGACGGTTCAGCCCGTTGGCCGCGATCACGTCGCCGAGCACGCAGCTGCGCTGCGGCTCGGGCAGCTGGTCCAGGGCCGGCACCGCCTCCGCGCCGAGGTCGCCCAGGTAGTCGGAGTCCATCTTGGTGACGCCGCGCACCTCGACCTGCGTGCGGGCGACCTGGAGGTCGGGGTTCACGAGGGCGAACGCGCCCAGGCTCAGCCCGGTGACGAGTACGACCGTACGCGGGAGCCACCCGGAGCCGCGGCCCAGGAGCCGTGCCGCACCGGCCAGCAGCACCAGCGCGAACAGCGCGCCCAGCCACCACACCGTGGCCTGCACGGACAGGCGCAGCCTGGACAGGCCGTAGGCGTCGGTATAGAGGTTCATGCGGTGCAGGGCCGAGGCCAGCACCACCATGGTCAGCCCGCACAGCACGCCGAGCAGCAGCGCCAGCAGCAGGCGCTCGCGCCGCTCGACCCTGAGCAGCCCGGCGGCGACGGCCACGATGCCCAGCACGAACACGCTGACCACCACGAGCTGGAAGAACCCCTGCCTGGCATATTCGGCGTAGGTCAGGCCGGCCGTCTTCAGCACCCAGGAGTCGCCGCCGAACAGCACGGTGATCTGGACTGCCACGAAAGCGGCGAACAGCAGGTTCACCGCCGTGAGCGGCACCATCCAGACACTCCTGCTCACTCTGAACTTCGTGTCGGGCCCCACCGGGTCGACCACCGGCCTGAGCGCGACCAGCACCACGGCGGCCAGCACCACGGCGAACAGCACGAACAGGAAGATCCGCAGCGGCGCCGAGTCCGCCCAGTCCGGCGCGGTGGTCAGCCGCTCCAGGAAGGAGGCGAACACCGCGTCCGCCGACGCGAACAGCAGCCCGAACACCAGGAGCAGCACCGCGGTGATGCCCAGCGCGGCCAGCGCCGGCATGACGCGCCGCTTGGGCGACATCCGCTTGAACGGCTCCGCCAGGAACCACGCCACCGGGCCCAGAGCGGCGAGCAGCACGGACACACCGCCCCTGACCACGCCGAGCCAACCGGCTCCGGCTCCCGACACGGCCAGCGCGCCCAGCCCGGCCCCCGCCACGAGCAGGATCGCGACCAGCCAGTCGGCGTCGCGCACCGCCGCCATGGAGATCAGGAAGTACGCCGTCACCCCGAAGGCCACCGTCCACGGCGTCATCCGCCACATCACGGCGGGCAGCGCCGCCGCCCCCAGCACCATGGAGACCAGCACGATCCCCAGGCCGACCTGGGCGTCCGGCAGCGCCACGGCCGCGAACACCCCCGCCCCGGCCGCCGCGGGCAGGAGCCAGCGGGGCGGCTCGGGCAGTTGGGGCCTGGGGAAGAGCGGCGGGGGCACGTACGGGGGCGGCCCCGCCTGCTGCCGGTACGGCCCCTGCGCCGCATGGCCCGCCTGACCGTGCGCCGCCTGACCCGCCTGGCCGTGCGCCGAGCCGCCGGCCTGAGCCTGCCCCGAAGGACCGCCCTGGGCATGTGCCACGGGACCTCCCACCTGCTGCGCCGAGAGACCGGGACCGGCGCCGTGCGCCTGCGCCTGCCCTGAAGGGCCGCTCTGGGCCGCGGGACCACCCGCCTGTGCAACCTGGGTAACAGGGCCGCCCGCCCCTTGGTTCGCCGACGGGTAGCCCGGGGCATGGGCCATTGACTGATACGCCGCGACCTGCGCCGCCTGGTAGGCGGCAGCGGCGGCGCGGCGTCCCGAACCGGCGCCCAGCGCCGCGCCGACCGCGCCCATGAACGCGATGCACAGGATGAACGTGGCCAGTGCCAGCCCGTCGCCGAAGGTCACACTGACGAACACGGCACCGAACAGGCCGACCAGGAACCCGATCAGCACACCGATGATGCCGCCGGCGACCATCCTGGCGAGCCCGACGCGTGCAGGCGGCGGCACCACGGCGCCGTTCCTCGACGCGACACCCGCCGCGTCGCTGCCGAGCGCGGGTTCCGCCACCACGACGCCGCCGCTCGACGTGACGCCGACCGTGTCGATGCCCGGCGCGCTCGCCGTCGCCAAAGCCGTGAGGGCCGCAAGCCCGGCAGCCGCGTCACCGCCGACCGCTTGGCCCGATGCCACGCCACTGCCCTGGGACACGGCACCGTTCTGGGACACGTCACCGCCCTGAGACCCGGCACCGTCACTGGACGCGAGCTCCACCTCGCCGGTCCCCGTGTCCGCCGCCGCATCGCCCCCGGCGGCCGCGTTGCCCGTCACCCCATCGGTCGCGAGAGAACTCGCAACCGGAGTCGCCCCGACCGACGCGTCCTCCATAGCCGGAGCCGCAGCCGCAGCCGTGGACGAGGCCGGCAGCCGGTCGTCCCCCGTGCCCCGCTCGCCGTCTAACGGCACGTCCGCCATCGTCGTCCTTCCTGGTAAGTCGACGACCATGCGGCACCCCGCACCGTCGTCGATACGAATGGAACCCCCGTGCAGCTCGACGATCTCCTTCACGATGGCCAGCCCCAACCCGGCGCCCCCGGAGTCGGCCGCCCGGCCCGTGTCCAGCCGGGAGAAGCGCTCGAACACGCGCGCCCGGGCCGCAACCGGGATCCCCGGTCCCCGATCGGCGACCGTCAGCCGGACGCCGTCCCCTTCAGGGGTGGCGCTCACGGTGACCACCCCGTCCGGCGGGCTGTGCCGTACCGCGTTGTCGAGGAGGTTGGCCAGGACCTGGGCGAGCAGGTCGGGGTCGGCGCGCACCACCAGGTCGGCGGGTGCCGACGGCCGGATCGTGACGTCCTCGCGGGCCAGCGACGCCTCGAGGACCGCCTGCTCGAGCAGCGGTGCCAGCTCGATCGCCTCGGGCTCGATCAGCCGCACGCCGGAGTCCAGCCGCGACAGGTCCAGCAGCTGGGCCACGAGGCGGCCGAGGCGCTCGGTCTGGGAGAGCGCGGTCCGCATGGTGACGGGGTCGGGGGCGGAGACGCCGTCCACGACGTTCTCCAGGACCGCGCGCAGGCCGGTGATGGGGGTGCGGAGCTCGTGGCTGACGTTCGCGATGAGCTCGCGCCGCTGCCGGTCCACCTCGCCGAGGTCGGCCGCCATCGCGTTGAACGCCCTGGCCAGCTCCCCGACCTCGTCGCGGGACGTGGCGGTCACGCGGAGCCCGTACCGGCCCTTGGCGATCGTCTGCGCGGCGCTGGCCATCTGGCGCAGCGGCTTGGTCATCCCCATGCCCAGGAGCTGCACCATGATCAACGCCAGGATCACGGCGACCGCGATGCGCACCTCGCGGGAGAAGCCGGAGTTGAGCCCGACCTCGTTCACCACGAACGCGGTCCCCACGGCCAGCACGATCACGATGCCGAGCTTGACCTTGATCCGGCCGAGGAAGTCGAGCGGCCTCATCGGCGGACCAGCGCGTAGCCGACGCCGTGCACCGTGCGCACCACGTCCGAGCCCAGCTTGCGGCGCAGCGCCCGTACGTGGCTGTCCACGGTCCTGGTCGCCGCGGCCTCCGAGAAGCCCCACACGTCCGACAGCAGCCGGTCGCGCTCGAAGACCTGCCCGGGCCGCTCGGCCAACCGGCGCAGCAGGTCGAACTCGGTCCTGGTGAGTTGCGCCTCCGCGCCCCCCACGAACACCCGGCGGGCCGCGGTGTCGATCTCCACCTCGCCCACCCTGATCACCGTGTCCTCGGCCGCGAGCTGGGCCGCACGTTCGACCCTGCGCAGCAGCGCGTGGATCCTGGCCACCAGCTCGCGCATGCTGAACGGCTTGGCCAGGTAGTCGTCGGCCCCCACCCCGAGCCCGACCAGCACGTCGGTCTCCTCACCGAGCGCGGTCAGCATGAGCACGGGCACCGGCCTGGCCGCCTGCATCCGCCGGCACACCTCTAACCCGTCGAGCCCCGGCAGCAGCCGGTCGAGGATCACCAGGTCGGGCTCCGCCCTGCCGTACTGGATCAGGGCGTCCTGCCCGTCGCCGGCCACCCTGACGTCGAAGCCCTCGGCGGCCAGCCGGTTCCGTACGGCCAGCGCGATCGTCACATCGTCCTCGACCACGAGGATGCGTCGCTGCTCTGCCACGTACGAAAGCCTAGAAGCGCCCTGTGCAGACGACACTCCTAAATCTGTGCACAAACAGTGCAGACTTGCCTCGTGAACACCGCCGGATACCTCAGCCGCCTCGGCCTGTCCCACCTGCGCAGCGCCCCCACCAGCGCGGACAACCTGCGGGCCCTCCACGTCGCGCACATCGAGAAGGTCTCGTACGAGGCGCTGGAGATCTGGCTCGGCCGCACCACCACCGTCGATCCCGTCGAGTCGGCGGAGCGCATCATCCGCGGGCGCGGCGGATACTGCTACCACCTCAACGGCGCGTTCTCCGAGCTGCTCAGGGCGCTGGGGTACGACGTGACCAGGCACGTCGGCGGCGTCCAGAACCGCGGCGCCGAGCCTGCCATCACCGCCAACCACCTGGTGCTCACCGTGCGGGGGCTCCCGTCGGAGGAGAATCCCGGTGGCGAGTGGCTGGCCGACGTCGGGCTCGGCGACGCGCTCCACGCGCCGCTCCCGCTGGTCGCGGGCGCGTACCGGCAGGGTCCGTTCGAGTTCGCCCTCCGCCCGTCGGAGCTCGCGCCGGGTGGCTGGCGGTTCGAGCACGATCCGGCTGGTTCGTTCCAGGGCATGGACTTCGATCCGGCCCCCACGGACATGTCGGCGTTCGTCGAGATGCACCGGCATCTGACCACGTCGCCGGAGTCCGGCTTCGTCCGCACGGCCGCGATCCTGCGACGTGACGCGTACGGCGCGGACATCCTGCGCGGGCTCGTGCTGAGCCGGCTCGGCGGCAGCGCCCACTCGGTCACCCTGGACGGCGCGCCGGACTATTTCGCGGCGCTGGCGGACATCTTCCTGCTGCCGCTCGACGACGTGAACGCCGGGGAGAAGGAGAAGCTCTGGCGCAAGGTGAACGACGCGCATGAGGCCTGGCTGGCCGGTGACCCATCGTGACGAACGTGCGCTATCGTGCACCTCGACATGGGTGAGACCAGGAAGTTAGCCGGTCGCTACCGGCTGCTGAACCCCCTGGGCACGGGCTCCGTCCGCCTGGCCTTCGACGAGTCGGAGCACCGTGACGTCGCGGTCCGGGAGCTGCGGGTCCCGGCCGAGCTGCGCGACGTCGCGCTGCAGGAGGCGCGCAGGGCGTCCGGGCTGCGGCACGCCTCGATCGTGCGGGTGCTGGACGTGGTGATCGAGGACCGCACGCCGTGGCTGGTCATGGAGTTCGTGTCAGGGGCGTCGCTGGAGCACACCGTACGCTCGCGCCGCCCGCTGCCGGTGGCGCAGGCGGCCCGGGTGGGCGTCTGCCTCCTCGCGGCCCTGACGGTCGCGCACGAGGCCGGGATCGTGCACGGGCGCGTCGAGCCGGGCAACGTCCTGCTCATCCCGACCGGTCGCGCGGTGCTGACCGGCTTCGGCTTCCCCAGTCTCAGCATGCTGCCCTCCGCCGACCTGTGGTCCCTGGCCGCCACGCTGCACTTCGCGGTGGAGGGCCGCCCGCCGGGACAGGTGCCCGCGGAGGGCACGGATCCGCTCAGATCGCTCGTCAGAGCCATGCTCCACCCATCGGGCCCGCCGCCGCTCGACGTGATACGCGAGACCCTGCACCTCGTGGCCGTGGACCGCCCGCTGGACGTGATGATCGCGACGGCCGGCCCGCTGCCGGTCCCCGAGGTGGCCGCGATCGGGCTCTCCCTGATCGACCAGCTCCAGGCGGCGGACACGTTCCACGGCGGGGTGCAGCCGGGCAACGTCCTCATCGACGCCCAGGGCCGGGCTCGGCTGATCCCGCTGCTGAGGTCCGGAACCCTGCCGGCCTACACGGCCCCGGAGGCCGCCCCCACCATGGCCGCCGACCTGTGGTCACTGGGCGCCACGCTCTTCACCGCCGTCGAGGGCGTACCGCCCGCGCCGGGCGCGCCACTGGCCAGGGCCGGTGCGCTCGCCCCCGTCCTGTTCCGCCTGCTGTCCGGCGATCCGTTGGAACGTCCCACTCCGGACGAGCTCCGCCACGACCTCGAGTCGGTACGGCAGCCGGGTAAAGATTGAGATACATCGCGAGCGGAACCAAGACGAGGGGTTCAGTCGTTGGTCAGGCGACGCAGAATGTGGGAGAGGCGGGGCGTGCGCTCCGTGTTCGGAGGAAGTTGAGTATGTCGCCAGTCCAGAAGTACGCCATTGGCGCAGGCGCTGCGGTTCTGCTCTCGCTGATCTTCTTGCCCGGATGGGTCACCCTGCTGGTCGTCCTCGGCGTGGTCGCCGCCCCCGTGGTCGGTTACCTGATGCTCGACCCGTCGCAGCGCGAGCGGCTCAAGAGGGCCCGCAGGCGCGGCATCGGCCACTGAGCCCTGGCGGCGGGGGCCTCGCCGGGCTCCCGCCGCGCTCAGGCCTCCGCGGTCGCCGCCGCCTCGGCCCCCTGCACGCGCTGGGTCACTTTGCGCTCGACATAGAACGACAGGAACGGCACCGTGCCCCCGACCATGACGCCGAGCATGTACGGCCACGTCCAGCGCGCCTTCATGCCCAGGTTCATGACCGTGACCAGATAGATCATGTAGAGCCCGCCGTGGATGGGGGCGACGACCTTCGACATCGCCGGGTTGTCGAAGCCGTAACGGATCACCATGGCCACGCAGAGCACGAGCAGCATGACGCCCACCACGTACGCGAGCACCCGGAAGGGCTTCAGAGCCGATTCCACGATTAACCTTCCAGAGCCATCTCAGGGGACTTTGCACGGTCCCGATCGTTTCGTACGGCGTCGCGTACGAAGTGGAACCACATGAACACGGCGAACCCGGCGAAGATCCACCAGTTGGCCGCATACGCCAGATTACGCCAGGTCAGCGTGCCACCCACCACCGGCGGCTGGACCTTGACCTGTGCCAACGAGCCCGACGGCGGCTGCGCCACGACATAGCCGGTGCGTACCCTCTGGCCGCTCCACAAGTTGACCAGCTCACCTGTGGACACCGTCTGCACCTGGCCGGCAGGCAGCCCTTCCGCGCGCCGCTGCACGCTGTCGGTGCCCTGCTGCGGCCGCAGCCGTCCGGGCACCGTGACCCGGCCCTGCGGCACCGCGGCGACCGCCGGGTCGTCGGCCTTGGCCGTCCAGCCCCGTACGACCGGCATGAGCGTGCCGTCGTCGAGCCTGAGCGGCGTGAGCACCCAGTAGCCGCGGTCACGCGAGACGTTGCCGCCCGGAGCGTCGACATCGGCCCGCCGGTCGGCGACCAGGAGCTGACGGTCCGGCTCGTAGACGCCCTCCGCCGTGACCTTGCGGCCCACGACCTCGCCGCTCAGCTGCGGGCCCACCTGGGCGAGCGTGCCGACCGCGACGGGGCCCGGGTCCGTGGAGGCGTGCGGCTTGCCGGAGTCCTGGAAGACGCCGAGCTGCCAGCGCCCGAGCAGGATGAACGCGACCAGGACCACTGCCGTGAGCAGGTGCAACACCATGACACGGGGCGAGAGCAGGGTCCTGAGCATGCTTCAAAGCTATCCGCCGGGTGGGGTGGTCCCCTAATCAGCCCGCCCTATTTG
Source organism: Nonomuraea sp. NPDC049695 (assembly GCF_040674955.1). Classification (NCBI taxonomy): domain Bacteria; kingdom Bacillati; phylum Actinomycetota; class Actinomycetes; order Streptosporangiales; family Streptosporangiaceae; genus Nonomuraea; species Nonomuraea sp. NPDC049695. The sequence goes on from NZ_JBFANV010000006.1 coordinate 51,278, forward strand.
ATCCCGCCAAACGGCGCAAACGGAACAGGCTCTCACGCTAGGCTGCTGGCCATGTCTGACCAGCATATCGACCCGGCGGGCAACACCCAGCAGTTCAAGGCTTTCGCGCAGCGCCGCGAGCAGGAAGCCGCCGTCCCGCCCAAGAAGTCGCCCCTCGTGCCCATCATCGCGGTCGTCGCCGTGATCGTGATCCTCGGCGTCGCCGCCTTCCTCCTGCTGAAGTAGCCCAAACAACGGGATCGACCCGCCGCGGGGGCCGTGGCGGGTTCTTGCCGTTCCTCCGTCCGGAGTACGGCGGGCACCGTGACGGGACTCACTATGGACCTGATGGGGAAGCGCTCATTACATTGGATTTAGCGTCCAATAAGCGTGCGCCCCGGGAGGTCCAATGCCAGGGTTGGCGATCATCGGGTCCGGGTTCGCGGGGATCGGCATGGCCATCAAGCTCAAGGAAGCGGGCTTCCACGACTTCGTCATCCTCGAGAAGGCCGCCGAGCTGGGCGGCACCTGGCGCGACAACACCTATCCCGGCTGCGCGTGCGACGTGCCCTCGCACATGTACTCCTACTCGTACGAGCTGAATCCCGACTGGTCGCGGATGTTCTCCCCGCAGGAGGAGATCTGGGACTACATGCGCTCGTGCGCGGACAAGTACGGCGTGACCCAGCACATCCGGTACGGCAAGCGCGTCGTCGCCCTCGAATACGACGACGCCCGGCGGGACTGGTCGGTCGCCACGGACGACGGCGAGACGTTCCGCACGAACGCCGTGGTCTCTGCCATCGGCGCCCTACACATCCCGAAATTTCCCGAAATTTCGGGACGCGAGTCCTTTGCCGGACCCGCCTTCCACTCCGCCGAATGGGACCACTCGATCGACCTGACCGGCAAGCGCGTGGCCGTCATCGGCACCGGCGCCTCGGCCATCCAGTTCGTCCCCCAGATCGCCCCGGTCGCGGGCCGCCTGACGGTCTTCCAGCGCACGCCCCCGTGGATCCACCCCAAGCCCGACTTCGCCTTCTCGCGGGGCGCGCGCCGGATCCTGCGCGCGCCGGGCCTGGCCAGGACCATGCGCGGCGCCCTCTACTGGGCCCTGGAGTCGAGGGCGCTCGGCTTCACCGTCGATCCGCGCCTCATGAAGGTCCACGAGAAACTGGCCCGCAGGCACCTCGAAGCCCAGGTCCCCGACCCCGCCCTGCGCCGCCGGCTCACCCCCGACTACCTGATCGGCTGCAAGCGCATCCTCATCTCCAGCGACTACTACCCGGCCTTGAACAGGGACAATGTCGAGCTGGTGACGGATGAGATCGCCGAGATCAGGCCGTACTCGATCGTGGACGCCGCCGGCGTCGAGCACGAGGTCGACGTGATCGTCTACGGCACCGGATTCAAGGTCGTGGACGCGATCCAGGACCAGCACATCGTCGGCAGGGGCGGGCTGAAGCTGCAGGACGCCTGGCAGGACGGCATCGAGACCTACTACGGCATCACCACGGCGGGCTTCCCCAACCTGTTCTTCCTGCTCGGCCCCAACACGGGCCTCGGGCACAACTCGGTCGTGTTCATGATCGAGTCGCAGGTCCGCTACGTCATCGACTGCCTGCGCCTGCTCTCCAGGACCCAGGCCAGGGCCGTCGAGGTCAAGCCGGGGGTGCAGCAGGCGTTCGGCCGCCGTCTGCGCGAACGGCTCGACCCTCTCGTCTGGAACGCCGGCGGCTGCACCTCCTGGTATCTGGACGAGCACGGAGTCAACCGGACGATCTGGCCCGGCTTCACCTTCGAGTACTGGGCGCGTACCAGGAGGGTGAAGCCGGAGGCGTACGAGCTCATCTACTGAAGGGGCCGCCTGGCCTCGATGAGGACCCGTGAGGAGTGCGCCACGAACGGCCCTTCCTGCTCGATCTGATCGTGCAGCTCACGCAGCCTGTCCGCATAGCGCTCCACCGAGAACCCCGGCACGATCCAGATCACCTTCCGCAGGAAGTAGATCACCGCCCCGACGTCGTGAAACTCCATCCGCAGCCGCTCGAACCGCAGGTCCACGACCTCCAGCCCGGAGGCCTCCGCCTCCTCCTTGGCAGCTCTGGGATCTCGGGCCGAGCCGTCCAGCGGCCCCAGGAAGAACTCGGCCAGCTCGAAGACGCTCCTGGGACCGATCTGCTGGGAGAGGTAGGCCCCGCCGGACCGCAGCACGCGGGCGATCTCGTCCCACCACGTCCGCACGGGGTGGCGGCTGGTCACCAGGTCGAAGGTCCCGCTCCTGAACGGCAGGCATGACCCGCCGTCGTCGGCCACGACCCAAGCTCCCCGTGGTCGCAGCCGGGACGCGGCGAGCGCGAGGTTGGGCGGCCAGGACTCGGTGGCCACGGCCACCGGCGGCAGCTTCGGCACACCGGCGAGGACCTCGCCCCCACCGGTCTGGATGTCGAGCGCCGCCTCGACCGTGGCCATGCGCTCACCCAGGAGGCGGGCGTAGCCCCAGGAGGGCCGCTCCTCGCTGGCCCGGCCGTCGAGCCAGGAGAAGTCCCAGCCGTCCACGGAGACCGTGGCGGCCTCCTGGACGAGGTCGTCATACGTGCGGCGCATCCTTCGACCTTGTCAGCGGGGCCGCCGGACGTTCAATCGAATTTCCCGCCCCGGCCACGCGGCTGCGCACCGCGGCGCGGCCCATTGGGCCGACCGGTGCGAGCGTCAGGCCACGCGGCTGCGCACCGTGGCGCGGTCGATGCCGAGTTGGTCGATCAGGTGCGCCACCGGGTCGGGCCGGCCCTGCGCGAGCAAGGTCAGCACGAGGTGCCGCGGCCCCTCAGCCGCCCTGGTCTTCATCGTCGTGCCCTTGATCGCCTGGTTGATGACCGCCCGGGCGCTCGATGTGAGCCCGGTGCTCGGCACCGGCGGGTGCTTGCGCTGCGTCCGTGGCATGTCGCCGACCTCCAGGCCGAGCATGCGCAGCGCCGCCCGGTCGAGCTCCTCGAGCGCGGCCCGCGCGCCCGCCACGTCCGCGCCGAGCGCCCGGGCGAGGTCAGCGTCGTGCAGGGCGCCGAGCAGCAGGTGCTCGGTGCCCACGCGGCGGTCGCCCCGCTGCCTGGCCTCCTCGAACGCGCTTTTGATGATCACCCCGAACTTGCTCTTCTCGAAGCCGAACATCGCGAGAACCTCACTTCCCGTATTTGGCGTGCACCGACTGCCGTGACATGCCGAGCGCGTCGCCGATCTGCTCCCAGGTCCAGCCCTGCTCCCTGGCCAGCGCCACCGACACCGCCTCGACCTGCTCGGCCAGCCGGTGCAGCGCGCCCACCGCCCGCAGCCCCATGGCCGGATCGTTCGACCTGATCCGCTCGGAGAGCTCTGTTACGTCCACGCTTGTCAGGCTAGATTGACAGCGGGGAATTTGTCAATCTAGCCTGACAGGCATGGAAGATGTGCTGATCGTGGGGGCGGGGCCCGTGGGGCTCATGCTCGCGTGCGAGCTGAGCCTTGCCGGCGCCCGCCCGATCGTGCTGGAGAAGAGGCCGGAGCCGAGCGAGCTGCCCAGGGCCAACGGCCTGGGCGGGCAGATCGTCGAGCTCCTCGACCACAGGGGCCTGCTGGAGCGCTTCAGCGCGGGCAGCCCGTTCGCGGGCCGGGCGCCCGGATTCCCGTTCGGCTCGGTGCCGCTGCGCTTCACGGGCATCGAGGACGTGCCGTTACGGCTGCTGATGATCCAGCAGCCGCGCCTGGAGAGGCTGCTGGCCGAGCGAGCGGTGGAGCTCGGAGCCGAGATCAGGAGGGGCTGCCAGGTGCTCTCGCTCACCCAGGACGGCGAGGGGGTGACGCTCGACCTCGTGGACAGGCCCCATGGGAGCGGCCGTCGCGTCCGGGCCCGCTACGTGGTCGGCTGCGACGGCGGGCGCAGCCTGGTGCGGAAGCTGGCCGGGATCGGCTTCCCCGGCACGACCGACCCTGAGGTGCTGCGACTCGGGCACTTCGCCGCCGACGTGAGCGTGTTCGAGTCACCACAGCTGGACGGCCTCGAGCCGGGCTGGAACCGCACCCCGCACGGCCGCCTGCTGCTCACCTCGCTCCAGCACGGCGTGCTGATCGCCGGCGTGCGCGAGAAGGGCGAGCCGCCCGACGGACCCGTGACGCCCGAGGACTTCGGCGCGGCCGTGCGACGGGTGCTCGGCCGGGACCTGCCGCTGGGCGAGCCGGTCTGGCTGTCGAGCACGGTCTCCCAGGCCAGGCTGGCCGAACGGTACCGGGCGGGGAGGGTGTTCCTGGCCGGGGACGCCGCGCACCTGTTCCCGGCGGGCGGCTCGGCGCTCAACGTGGGCATGACGGACGCGGCCAACCTCGGCTGGAAGCTGGCCGCCACCCTCCTCGGCCGGGTGCCAGAAGGGCTCCTGGACACGTACGAGTCCGAGCGCCGGCCGGTGGCCGAGCGGGCCCTCATGCAGACCCGCGCGCAGGCGGCGCTCGACCGGCTGGAGGGCGCGGACGGCGCGGCGCTGCGGGAACTGCTCACCGAGGTGTTCGCCTTCGAGCAGCCGCTGCGCCACCTCGCCGGGCTGCTGCACGACTCGGGCGTCCGGTACGGCTCGGCCCCCGCCCCGCCCCCCGGCTCCGGCTCGGGTCGTGGGTCCGGCGCGGAGGCCGCGCACCCGCTGGTGGGCCGGTTCGCTCCCGACCTGGCGCTGGCCGACGGGCGACGGCTGGCCGAGCTGATGCGCGCGGGCAGGCCCGTACTGCTCGACCTCGGCTGCGGCGCGGTACTCGACGACGACTGGATCGACGTGGTCAGGGCCCACGCCGACGACGCACCCGCCGACGCGCTGCTGATCCGCCCCGACGGCTACGTCGCCTGGGCAGGCGCGGACGGGCTCGCGGAAGCGGCCGAGCGGTGGTTCGGGGCCCCCACGAGCCGGTGATTCAGAGCCAGCCGGGTTTCACCAGACCCGACTCGTAGGCGATGACCACGAGCTGGGCGCGGTCGCGGGCGTGCAGCTTCATCATGGTCCGGCTCACGTGCGTCTTCGCGGTCGCCGGCGACATGAACAGCTTGGCCGCGATCTCGTCGTTCGTCATGCCGGTCCCGACCAGGGCGAGCACCTCGCGTTCGCGCTCGGTGAGCTGGTCGAGCCCGTTGGAGGCGACCGGCTCCTTGGCGCGTGAGGCGTACTCGGCGATCAGGCGGCGCGTCACGCTCGGCGACAGCAGCGCCTCGCCCGCCGCGACCACCCGGACGGCCTGGATCAGCTCGGCCGGCTCGGTGTCCTTGACCAGGAAGCCGCTGGCGCCGCCGCGCAGCGCCTCGAAGACGTACTCGTCCAGCTCGAACGTCGTCAGGATGATGATGTGCGGCCCCGGCGGCATCTGGCGGGTGGCGGTCAGGCCGTCGGTGCCCGGCATGCGGATGTCCATGAGCACCACGTCCGGCTGGTGCTCGCCGGAAAGCCGCACCGCCTCGGCGCCGTCGGACGCCTCGGCCACCACGGTCATGTCCGGCTGGGCGTCCAGCAGCGCCTTGAAGCCGGCGCGGACCAGCGCCTGGTCGTCGGCCAGCAGCACCTTGATCATGAAGTCTCCTCGGGTAGGGGCAGCCGGGCCTCGACCTGGAAACCGGCGCCCCCGTTGGTGGACAGGGGGCCCGCGACCAGCGTGCCGCCCAGCGCGGAGGCCCGCTCGCGCATGCCGGGGATGCCGTTGCCGCTGCCCTCCTCGGACAGCACGGGCGTGGTCGTCGCGCCGGTGTCGGCGACGTGGATGGCCAGCTCGCGCTCGCCGTACTCCAGCCGCACGTTCACCGACGAGCCGGGGGCGTGCCTGGCGGCGTTGGTGAGCGCCTCCTGCACGATCCGGTACGCGGCCCGCTCCACCGCCGGCGGCAGCGGGCGCGACCCGACCCGCTTGAGCGTCACGTCCATGCCCGAGCGCTCGACCAGGTCGTCGAGGCGGTCTAGCCCGGCCGTGGGGGAACGCGGAGCGCCTTCGCGCAGGACGTTCAGGACTGAGCGCAACTCACCCAGAACCTCCTTGGACGCCGTCTTGATGGTGGACAGAGCGGTCCTGGCCTGTTCCGGGTTGTCGTCGAAGAGGTGGAGGCCGGTGGACGCCTGGACGTGGATGAGCGAGATGTTGTGCGCGAGCACGTCGTGCAGCTCCTGCGCCATGGTCAGGCGCTCCTCGCTGGCCTGCCGCCTGGCCTCCTCCTCGGCGATGCGCTCGCGTTCGGCCCGGCGTTCCCTGACGATCCTGACCAGCTCGGCCACGACCATGAACAGCATGATGAACGTCAGGATCCACACGCTGTGGAACAGGTCGCGGTTGCCGATCAGCCAGGCGTAGGTGATGAACGACAGCACCGTCATCCCCGCCATGATCCAGGCCATCAGCCGCTTGCCCCGCGTGACCAGCAGGAAGAGCAGGACTCCCGGGCTGATGAAGCTGGGGCCGTAGGGAAAGCCGGCGGCCAGGAAGAGGTCGCAGGCGCCGAGCGCGGCGGCGGTGGTGAGCAGCGGGAAGCGGCGGTGCAGCAGGATCGCCAGCGGCCCGACCAGCAGCAGCGCGAAGGCGTACGGGTGGCCGACGATCGGCACCCGCATTATTCCGCGCTGCCCCCAGGACGCGCCCATGCCGACGACGAACTGGGCGGCTGCCACGATGAGGGCCAGATAGGGGTCGAAGCCGTACTTCCTACGCACAGCCCTACGCTAGATCAGCCTTCTGACCAGCGCATCATCCCTGTGTGTGAGGGGGGCCTACCGCCACGGGCGTACGTAGGCCATCGTAAGGACCATGCGCCGAGTGCTAGTCCCTGCAGCAGCAGTCCTCGTCTCGCTCGTGTCGGCCCCACCCGTGCTGGCAGAGCCAGAGCAGAAAGTCCCGGTCGCGGAGGGGTACGGCGGTGCCGTCGCGACCGTCGACCTCGATGCCAGCAAGGCCGCCATCTCCGTGCTCAGGAGGGGCGGCAACGCCGTGGACGCCGCCGTCGCCGCGGGCGCGGTGCTGGGCGTCACGGAGCCGTACTCCGCGGGCCTGGCCGGAGGCGGCTTCATGGTGTACTACGACGCCAGGCAGCGCAAGGTCTTCACGATCGACGGCCGCGAGACCGCCCCGCAGGCCATGACCTCGACCACGTTCGAGGGCATCCCGTTCGATGAGGGTGTCACCAGCGGCCTGTCGGCGGGCATTCCCGGCACGGTCGCGAACTGGGACCTGGCTCTACGGAAATTCGGCACGCTCTCGCTCAAACAAGCACTCCAGCCCGCGATCGACGTGGCCTCCAAGGGCTTCGTCGTGGACCAGACCTTCTACGACCAGACCGCCTCGAACCAGGCCCGGTTCAAGGACTTCACCTCCACGGCCAAGCTCTACCTCCCGAACGGCGCCCCGCCGCCCGTCGGCTCGGTGTTCAGGAATCCCGAGCTGGCGGCCACGTACCGCGAGCTCGGCAGGCGCGGCCCCGGCTGGCTGTACGGCGGGCAACTGGGCAAGGAGATCGTGGCCACCGTCAAGCAGCCGCCGGTCACCCCCGGCAGCACCCGCAACGTCCGGCCGGGCCTGATGGAGCTGTCCGACCTGCGCGCGTACCGCGCGCTCCAGCGCGAGCCCACCAAGATCTCCTACAACGGCAAGGACGTGTACGGCATGGCGCCGCCGTCCTCCGGCGGCTCGACGGTCGGCGAAGCACTCAACATCCTCGAGGCGTTGCCGCAGGTGGGTCTCCACGAATACCTTGAGGCGTCCAGGCTGGCCTTCGCCGACCGCGGCAAGTATGTCGGCGACATCCCCGGCGTGCCGCTCAAGGAGCTGCTGTCCGACGGCTTCGCCAAGGAGCGGGCCTGCCTGATCGGTGACAGGGCGATCGCCAGCCCGGCGGCGCCCGGCAGCCCGGACGGCTCGTACGAGCCCTGCGCCCAGCCCACCGGCAGCTCGACCCCGATCGCCGACGAGGGCCCCGAGACCACGCACCTGGTCATCGCCGACCGGTGGGGCAACGTGATCGCCTACAACCTGACCATCGAGTCCACCGGCGGCAACGGCATCGTGGTACCGGGGCGCGGCGTGCTGCTCAACAACGAGCTGACCGACTTCACGTTCGGGCCGGCGCCCGGCGACCCCAACCTGCCCGGCCCCGGCAAGCGTCCGCGCTCGTCGATGGCGCCCACGCTGGTGTTCGAGCACGGCAAGCCGGTGCTCGCCGTCGGATCCCCGGGCGGCTCGACCATCATCACGACCGTGCTGCAGATCCTGGTCAACCGGTACGAGTTCGGGATGAACCTGCCCGACGCGCTGGCCGCGCCCCGCGCCACGCAGCGCAACACCGCGCAGACACAGGCAGAGCAGGCGTTCCTCGACAAGTACCGCGCCGAGCTGGAGGCCAAGGGGCACAGCTTCGCGCTCAACCCGGAGATCGGGGCGGCCACCGCGCTGGAGTTCGTCGGCAGGGGCCGGGTCCAGGCCGTCGCCGAGCCGGTCCGCCGCGGCGGCGGCAGCGCGATGGTGGTGAAGCCCTAGAAGTCTCCCGCGTGGGACTTAGCCCATTCGGCGAAGGACCGCGCGGGCCGTCCGGTGACCTCCTCGACCGTGTTCGTCAGGGCCGGCGGCGGGCCGTCGAGCATCTGCGCGTAACCGTCGAGCAGGGCGTCCACGAACGAGTCGGGGAAGTCGTCGTCGGCCAGCAGCCGCTGCCGCTCCTCCTCCCGGCTGAGCTCCTGCCAGCGCAGCGGGCGTCCGAGCGCGTCGCCGATGATCCGTACCTGCTCGACCTGGGTCAGCGCCTCCGGCCCCGTCAGCACGTAGCGGGCGCCGTCGTGGCCGTCCGAGGTCAGCGCCCGTACGGCCACGGCGGCGATGTCGCGTTCGTGCAGCATGGCCATCTTCAGCGCGCCGAACGCGCCCCGCACCACGTCTCCCGAGCGGATCTGGTCGCGCCACCAGAGCGCGTTCGCGGCGAACGTGCTGGGCCAGAGCATGGTCCAGGCCAGGCCCGACTGCTCGACGCGCTGCTCGAGCTCGTGGTGCGACAGGCCGACGGCCGAGTCGGGCTGGTCGCGTACCGCTCCCGAGGAGAGCAGGACGAGGCGGCGGGCGTGGCGTCTGATCGCGCCGACCACGTCGGCGGCGAGGTCGGCGGTGTGGAAGGGCCAGATGAGGAAGACGGACTCCACGCCGTCCAGGCACCGGTCGATGGTTTCGTGGTCGCCCTTGACCACCTCGACGGCCGGGGGCAGGGCCGCCCAGGACGGGTCACGGGTCATGGCGCGTACGGGGTGGCCCGCCTCGACGAGCTGGTGGACGACCTGGCGGCCGACGTTTCCGGTGGCTCCTGTTACGAGAATCATGCAGCCAAGGCTGGCTCAGACACCCGAGCCGCCCCAATTGTCGGGAGCATTCTGGCGACTTTCCTCCATCGATCTACCATCATGAGATGGAATCCGCCGAACTAGATGCCGTCGACCGCGGCTTGGTGCACGCGCTCCAGCTCGACGGCCGCGCCCCCTTCGCCAGGATCGCCGACGTGCTGGGCGTCTCGGAGCAGACCGTGGCCCGCCGCTACCGCAGGCTCACCGCGGCGGGCGTGATCAGGGTGGTGGGCGGCCTCGACGGCCTGCTCCTCGGCTACACGCCCTGGACCATCCGCGTACGCTGCACGCCCGACGCCGGCACGGCCATCGCCGAGGCCCTGGCCAGGCGGCCCGACACGTACTGGGTGCACCTGCTGTCGGGCGGCACCGAGATCTCCTGCTTCACCCAGTCACCCGACGCGGTCCTGCTGGAGAAGCTGCCGAGGACGAGCCGCGTCCTGGGCATGACCGCGCACTCGCTCCTGCGGGGCTTCGCCGTGCCGGGCGGCTGGCGGGGGCTGGCCTGGCTGACGGAGGAGCAGGCCGGCCGGCTGCGCCCCGAGCCGCTCACCGGATCGGAGGGCATCGTCCTTCAGGAGGAGGACCACCGCCTCGTGGACGTGCTGGCCGAGGACGGCCGGGCCGGGTACGCGGAGCTGGCCAGGGCCACCGGCTGGTCGGAGTCCACGGTCAAGCGCCGCCTCAGCCAGCTCAGGGCGTCCGGCGCGCTCAACATCCAGCTCGACTACTCCCCCAGGCTGCTCGGCTACCGCGCCGAGGCCAGGCTGTGGATGTCCGTACGCCCCTCCGAGTTGCTCCACGTGGCCACCACCCTCGCGGGCCATCCGGAGATCTCCTTCGCCGGTGTCACCACCGGCCCGACGAACCTCCTCGCCGCCGCCGTCTGCCGCGACAACGCCGACCTCTACCGCTACCTCACCGAACGGGTCAGCGCCCTGGACGCCGTCCAGACGCTCGAGACCGCCCCCGTCCTCCGGACGATGAAACGCACCGGTGTCCTACCCCCGCGGGCGTACGTCCGGCCCGCATGAACACTCCCTGGGGCGAATCCGGAACAGAGCCCGACGTCCGATTCGGCGACCCCCTCCGCCGACAGACCCTGGAGGCACACACCGAGGAGGAGACATGCACAGCTTCTGGCCGATCATCCCGTTCTTCTGGGGACTGTTCTGGGTCGCCGTCGTCGGATTCGCCATCACCGCCCGGCGCAGGGGCTGGTGGGGGCCGCACCACAGGCCCGCCACGGCCTCGCCCACCTCGCCCACGTCGCCCACCGCGTCCGCGGAGCAGATCCTCGCCGAGCGGTACGCCCGCGGCGAGATGAGCGACGACGAGTACTTCGAGAGGATGTCCGTGCTCCGAGGCGGGGCAGCGTAACCATCACCAAAGGCGCAAACACTGTCACTGGCCGCATCCAAGGCATCGCGTTAGGTTGCGTATACCGGACTCGTGGAAGTGGGACAGGTATGCGATCTGTCGCGGAAGTCTGCGGCCAGTGCAGTCGTGGTTGAACGTCCTCACCCTGTTCGCCGGCGGTGCCGCCGCCGGGCTCGTGGCGGGGACGGCCACGTGCGCCGCCGCGCAGGGCGGGCTGCTCATGGGTCTGGTCGACGGCTGCCACGGGCGCGATCCCGCGCTGGTCGGCTGGTTCCTGGCGGGGCGGCTGGCCTCGTACAGCGTGGCCGGAGCGCTGCTCGGGCTGCTCGGCTCGGCCGTCAGCCTGCCGCCGCGGGCGCGCGCGGCGCTGCTCGTCGCGGCCGGCGTCACGATGATCGTCTTCGCGGTCCGGCTGATGAGGCGGGGGCACTGCGCGGCTCCGGCCGCGGCTGACGCCCCCTCGCGGTACCGGGCGCCGCTGCTGGGCGCGGCCACCGTCCTGGTGCCCTGCGGGGTGACGCTCGGCATGGAGATGATCGCGGTCTCCAGCGGCTCCCCGGTCGCGGGGGCGGCGGCCATGGCGGGGTTCGTCGTCGGCACCGCTCCGGCGTTCGCGCTGCTGGGCTACGTGCTGCGGCGCCTCTCACGCACCCGGCTGGCCCGGCTCGCCGGGGTCGTGGCCGTCGCCGCCGGGCTCTGGACCATCGGCGCCGGCATCAACCTGGGCGGCTGGATCGGCGGCCCAGTGGGTGGCCCAGTGGGTGGCCCAGCGGGTGGCACGGTGGGCGGCACCCCGCCTGCCACCGGGTCCGGCGTGCAGACCGTGACCATCTGGGCGACCCGCGAGGGCTACCGCCCGGCCATCGTGACGGCACGCGCGGGCGTGCCCGTCGATGTGGTGTTCAAGCTGGCGGACCGGGGATGCACCGGCACCGTCACGATCGGCGGGCGCGACGTCGCGCTGCCTGCCACCGTGCGCCTGCCGCCGCAACCGCGGGGATCGCTGCGGTACGTGTGCGGGATGGGCATGTACACGGGCCTCATCAACTTCTCCTAGCGCCGTGTCGGCGATTACTGTTCGCAATCACGCGATCACGTGCCACTCTGTTCGCCATGGCCTGGCAAGGAGAGGTGGCGGCGCCGACCGTACCGGCGCCGCGCGTGGGAGACGAGCCCGAGCTGCTGGCCGCCGCGCGTGCGGGTGACGCGCAGGCCGCACACCGGCTCGGCAAGCTTTACGCCCAGCACGGCGACCGCGCGGCCGCCAAGCACTGGTGGGAACGGGCGGCCGCCGCCGGCAACGTCGACAGCGCCTACAACCTGGGCGTCTGGCACGAGAAACACGGCAGCCTGGAGGAAGCGGTCACCTGGTACGAGTTCGCGGCCGGTACCGGCGACGCCGAGGCCGCGGCCAACCTGGCGACGCTCCTGCTGGAGCAGCGCGGCGACACCGGGGCCGCCAGACGCTGGTACGAGCGGGCGGCCCTCGGCGGATCCAGGGCGGCGGCGCGCAGGCTGGCCCTGATGTGCGAGGACGCGGGCGAGCTGGGGGCGGCACGGGAGTGGCACCGCAGGGCGGCCTCCGACGGCGACCTGACCTCGGCACACGACCTGGGCTTCCTGGCCTACGCCTCGGGCGACGACAAGGAGACCGTGCGCTGGTGGGAGTACGCGGCCAGGGGCGGCCACGCGGACTCGGCGTACTGCATGGGCCTCTACCTCGACGCCGGCCGCGATCCCGAGGGCGCGGAGGCGTACTACCGGCTGGCCGCCAAGAACGAGCACCCGGGCGCCGCCTCCCAGCTCGGCGGCGTCGCGCTGTCCAGGGGCGACCTGCGTACGGCCCGCGCCTGGTTCGAGCAGGCGGCCGGGACGGGGCGGGTCCACGACCAGCGGATGGCCGGGTTCGTCTGCGTGGAGCTGGGCGACTGCGCTGCGGCCAGCCACTGGTTCGGCCGCGCGGCGGCCGGCGGGGACGCCGAGTCGGCCTTCAACTACGGCCTGCTGCTGATCGCCGAGTTCGGCGACATGGCGGGCGGGCAGCACTGGTTCAGGCAGGCGGCGCAGGCCGGGCACCGCGGGGCCGCCGTCGAGCTGGGCGGGCTGCTGTCGGTGGCGGGCGAGGTGGGCGAGGCGCAGACCTGGCTGTCCGAGCCGCCGCCGGCCGCCGCCTGGGGGCGGCACGCCGAGCCGGAGCTGACCGCGAGGGCGGAGCTGGCCGCGGCCGCGACCGGGCGCAGGGGCGGCGTCTCGCTGTCGGTGTCGGACCTGGCCGAGGTGCTGGGCACCTGGGACCTGGTGACCAGGCCGCTGCACGACCATTCCGACGTGATCGGGTGGCTGGTCGAGCGGAGCGGGGTGCACCGGAGCGCGATCGACCACCTGGCGTCGGTGCGCGGCACGCTGCTGCGCCCCGGGAGCGCGCCGTGGCCCAGCCCCGCCGAGATCCAGTACGTCCTGGCCACGGCCCGCGACCTGCGCTGGCGCCTGGGCGTGCGCTAGAGATGGTGGAGGGCAGGTCCCTCCACCATCCGCTAGACCAGCTCAGCCACCGGTGTGAAGGGCAGGCCGAGCGCGTCGGCCACCGGCTGGTTGGTCAGCTTGCCGTCATAGGTGTTGAGCCCGCCCGCGAGGCCCGCGTCGGCCTTGAGCGCGTCGCGCCAGCCCAGGTTGGCCAGCTTGACCGCGTACGGGAGCGTCGCGTTCGTCAGGGCGTACGTGGAGGTGTTGGCCACGGACCCCGGCATGTTGGCCACGCAGTAGAACACCGACTCGTGCACCGTGTACGTCGGCTCGGCGTGCGTGGTCGGCCGCGAGTCCTCGAAGCAGCCGCCCTGGTCGATGGCGATGTCGACGAGCACGGAGCCCGGCTTCATGCGCGCGACCAGGTCGTTGGAGACCAGCGTCGGGGCCTTGGCGCCCGGGATCAGCACCGCGCCGATGACCAGGTCGGCCTGCAGGACCTCCTGCTCGATCGCGTACGACGTGGAGACCAGCGTCTTGAGCCGGCCCTGGTAGATGGCGTCGATGTGGCGCAGGCGGTCGATGTTGGTGTCGAGCACGGTCACGTCGGCGCCCATGCCGACGGCGATCTGCGCGGCGTTGAGGCCGGAGACGCCGCCGCCGATGACGACCACCTTCGCCGGGGCCACGCCGGGCACGCCGCCCGGCAGGACACCGCGGCCGCCGTTGAAGCGCATCATGTTGTACGCGCCCACCTGCGGCGCGAGCCGGCCCGCGACCTCGGACATCGGGGCGAGCAGCGGCAGGGCGTTGCCGACCTGGACGGTCTCGTACGCGATGCCGGTCGTCTTCCCGGCCAGCAGCGCGTCGGTGCAGGAGCGGGAGGCGGCCAGGTGCAGGTACGTGAAGAGCACCAGCCCTTCACGCAGCCGGTGGTACTCCTCGGCGATCGGCTCCTTGACCTTGAGCACCATGTCCGCCTCGCCCCACACGGCGTCGGCGCTGTCGAGGAGCTTCGCGCCCGCCGAGAGGTACTCCTCGTCCGTGATGGACGAGCCCAGCCCCGCGCCCCGCTGGACGAGGACGTCGTGACCGTTGCGCACCAGCTCGTGAACTCCGGCAGGGGTGGCGGCGACGCGATATTCGTGGTTCTTGACCTCGGCAGGAACGCCGATCTTCATGGTTTGATCCTTTCGCGAACCGGCACACCGTCGTACCGGGATTACGGTGTTACACGCGCGGCTTACAGGCGTGCCCATGCTCGGGTGAGCACGTCACGGAGAATCGACCCGATCTCGGCGAACTCCTCCGGACCCGCGATCAGCGGGGGCGAGAGCTGGATGACGGGATCTCCGCGGTCGTCGGCGCGGCAGTAGAGGCCCGCGTCGAACAGCGCCTTGGACAGGAAGCCACGCAGGAGCCGCTCGGACTCCTCGGCGCTGAACGTCTCCTTGGTGGCCTTGTCCTTGACCAGCTCGATGCCCCAGAAGTAGCCGGAGCCGCGCACGTCACCGACGATGGGCAGATCGCGCAGGCCGTCGAGGGTCTGCTTGAACAGCGGCTCGTTCCTGGTGACGTGACCGAGCAGGTCCTCACGTTCGAAGATATCAAGGTTGGCCAGTGCAACGGCCGAAGAGACAGGGTGGCCGCCGAAGGTGTATCCGTGGGCGAACATCGTGTCGCCGTTCTTGAAAGGCTCGAACAGCCGCTCATGCGCGATCATGGCGCCGATGGGCGAATAACCGCTGGTCAGGCCCTTGGCGCAGGTGATGATGTCAGGCACGTAGTCGAACTTCTGGCCGCCGAACATCGTGCCCAGCCGGCCGAAGGCGCAGATGACCTCGTCGGAGACGAGCAGCACGTCGTACTCGTCGCAGATCTCGCGCAGGCGCTGGAAGTAGCCGGGAGGGGGCGGGAAGCAGCCGCCGGCGTTCTGCACGGGCTCGGCGAAGACGGCGGCCACCGTGTCGGGGCCCTCCATCTCGATGGCGCGGGCCACGCGCTCGGCCGCCCAGAAGCCGTACTCCTCGGGGGTCATGCCCTTGACGCCGGTGATCTCGTCGGCGCGGTAGTGGTTGGTGTTGGGGACCCTGACCGAGCCGGGCACCAACGGCTCGAACATCTGCTTGAACGCGGGGATACCGGTGATCGACAGCGCGCCCTGCGGGGTGCCGTGGTAGGCGATCTGGCGGCTGATGACCTTGTGCTTGAGCGGCTTGCCGATGAGCTTGTAGTACTGCTTGGCGAGCTTCCAGGCGGTCTCGACCGCCTCGCCGCCGCCGGTGGTGAAGAAGACGCGGTTCAGTTCGCCGGGAGTGTAGGAGGCGAGGCGCTGGGCCAGCTCGGCGGCCTTGGGGTGGGCGTACGACCACAGAGGGAAGAACGCCAGCTCCTGGGCCTGCTTGGCGGCGGCCTCGGCCAGCTCCTGGCGTCCATGGCCGACCTGGACCACGAAGAGCCCGGCCAGACCGTCGAGGTAGCGCTTGCCGTGAATGTCGTAGACGTACGATCCCTCACCGCGCACGATGGTCGGGATCTCGGACTGCTGGTAGGCGCTGTGCCTGGTGAAGTGCAACCACAGGTTGTCCTGCGCGGCCTTCAGGACGTCGTTTTCCGGCTGCGTCATGGTTATCTTCCCTTGTGTCTGAACTCCCCACAGTGTGCATGTTCACCTGCGGATTTGCCAAGCGAATCGGTCGCAGCACTATGCAAGAAAATCGAGATCCGCAGAACCGGTTTGTAACAGCGACGAAATCCGCATGTACATTGGCGCGCGGGTCAGGCCCGTTGCCGCACTCGGGACGTTCTGTGATCCAATGAGAGCAACGCGTCTAGACCAGCCCGCAACCGGCCGAGACCTGTTGATGTTGACCACCACTGACGATGAATGACCCCCGGGGGACCTTCCGTGACTCCTGAGCAGATCAAGAGCGCTGTCGCCGCCGCGATGCCCCAGTCCGTCGAGGACCTCAAGCGGCTGGCAGCCATACCTTCCGTGGCCTTCCCCGGGCACCCGGAGGAGCCGGTGTTCGCCGCCGCCGCGCTGACGGAGGAGCTGCTGCGCTCCGCGGGACTGCCGCGCGTCCAGCAGGTGCCCGTCGACGGCAGCTTCCCGGCCGTCTACGGGGAGGCCCCCGCGCCTCCCGGCGCTCCCACCGTCCTGCTGTACGCGCACTATGACGTGCAGCCGGCGGGCGACCTGGCCGCGTGGCGGACCCCGCCGTTCGAGCCGACCCTGATCGACGGCCGCCTGTACGGGCGCGGCTGCGCGGATGACAAGTCGGGCGTCATCTCCCACGTCACCGCCCTGCGCGCCTTCCAGGGCCGCTTCCCGGTGGGCATCAAGGTCATCATCGAGGGCCAGGAGGAGTACGCGGGCGAGCGCCTTGAGGCGTTCGTCGAGCGCAACCCCGACCTGCTGCGCGCCGACGCCATCGTGGTCGCCGACTGCGGCAACCCGCGCGTCGGCGACCCGGCGGTCACGACCTCGCTGCGCGGCATGGCGGCGTTCACCATCGAGGTCCGCACGCTGAAGGAAGCGGTGCACAGCGGCTCGTTCGGCGGCGCCGCCCCCGACGCGCTGGCCGCTCTGATGCGCATGCTGACCTCGCTGCACGACGACAACGGCGACATCCGCGTGCCCGGCCTGCCGCGCGGGGCGTTCCTGGGCCAGGGGCCGTCGGAGGACGAGTTCAGGACGACGGCCGGCGTCCTGGAGGGGGTCTCCCTGGTGGGCTCGGGCTCACTGGCGGACCGGCTCTGGTCGTCGTACGCGATCACCGTGACGGGCCTGGACGTGCCGACGGTCTCGGGCGCGGTGAACGCGGTCCAGCCCGCCGCCCGGGCGCGCGTGACCGTCCGCGTCCCCCCGGCGGGAGACCCGAAGACCACGGTCAACGCGGTGGTGGAGTTCCTGCGCCAGGTGGCGCCGTGGGGCGTCCAGGTGTCGTTCGAGGACTTCACGGTGGGCTCCGGCTTCCAGGCGGACTCGGGCGGCAAGGCCCGGGCGGCGCTGAACCGCGCCATGGAGTGGTCCTTCGGCCGCCGGCCGCGCGACGTAGGCGCGGGGGGCTCCATCCCGCTGGTGAACACGCTGCTGAAGCAGTTCCCTGCGGCGGAGATCCTGCTGTTCGGGGCGGAGGACGAGGACGCCGCCATTCACGCGCCGAACGAGCGGGTGGACCTGGAGGAGCTCCAGCGCGTGGCGACGACCGAGGCCCTGTTCCTCCACGAGCTCAGCCTCCCCTCGGCGCTGGGAGTGTAGGCAGTAGGTCGCACGGGCCCACCCGTTGCCTTGTTACCGGGTGGGCTGCGCGGCCCGACGGCGCCTCAGCACGTGAGTGGTGCTGCCGTCTTCTTCGGCCACGTCCCGGACGTGCTCGAAGCCGATCCTGTTCAACACAGCCAGCGAGGCACTGTTGGGCGCCGCCACGGTGGCGTGCACCTCGGTCAGTCCCAGGGTGTCGAAGCCATAGGCGACGATCGCCTCGGCCAGCTCTCTCCCCAGCCCCGATCCCCACGCGTCAGGGGCCAGCGCGTAGATGATCTCGTAGCCCTGGACCACGTCGGTCGGCTTGATCTCAGCGTGTCCGATCAAGAGACCGTTCCGGCGAACGGCCCAGACGTCGAACAGCTCCTGGGCATAGACCTTCGTGAAGACCCGTCCGAACAGCGCACGGTCCTCCGCCTCGGTAGCAGGGCCATCGCCCATCCACTGCGAAACCCGCCGGTCCTGGAACAGGGCGACGAAGTCTTCCTCGTCCTCGGGGACGTACGGCTCCAGCAGCAGACGCTCGGTGCGCAGAGTCGGGGTCATAGACGGCGAAGTTAACCGCGCGCCGCTCTCCCGACAAATCATTTTCACCAGAACTCGGCGCATGGACTCACCCCGGCTCCGGGAGGCCCATCGAGGCGAGCCTGGCCGGGTCAATCACGGTCCTGATGGCGACGATCCGGCCGTCGACGACGGTGAACGCCATGACCGAGAGCGGAGTTCCGTCCTCGCGCCAGGAGACGAACCCGGGCAGGCCGTTGACGAGCACCGCTCGCCCGCGCGCGGCCGCACCGGCGGCGACTCGCGCGGATGCGCCGGTGGCGACCTTGGTGGCGCCGAGGATGACAAGCGCACCGTCGGGGGTGTCGACGGTCAGCCTCACCTCCGGGTCGAGCACGCGCAGCAACCCCTCGAAGTCGCCGCGGCGAGCCGCCGCCAGGAAAGCCTGGACCACCTCGCGCTGCCCCCGTCCGGCGGCCGTCGGCCGCTCGGTCGCCTGCACCTTCCTGCGGGCGCGGCTGGCGAGCATCTTGGCGGCATCAGCGGACTTGCCGAGGATGTGGCCGATCTCGTCGAACGGCACCGCGAACAGGTCATGCAGCACGAACGCCAGCCGCTCCCCCGGCCGGAGCGACTCCAGGACGACGAGCAGCGCGAGCCCGACCGAGTCGGCCAGCGCCACCTGCTCCTCCGGCGCGGGACCGTCGTCGACGGTCACCACGAGCTCGGACAGCCGGTCGTCGTAGGGCGCCTCAGGACGGTTCTGGCGCGAGCGCAGGACATCCAGGCTGATCCGGCCGACCACCGTGGTCAGCCAGCCTGCCAGGTTGTCGATCGTCGCCGCGTCCTGGCGGGAGAGCCGCAGCCAGGCCTCCTGGACCACGTCCTCGGCGTCGGCGTGCGACCCGAGCATGCGGTAGGCGACCGCCCTCAGCCGGTCGCGCTGAGCCTCGAACGCCTCGGCCACCGGGTCGGTCGGGCTGGTGTGGGACATGTTGTTACCTTCCTCGGATCTGCTCCGTCATGGGTGATGACGGGCCCGGACGGGCGCAGGTAACCGATGAAGGAGCAGACCGATGAAAGCACGTATGAACAGCTCGGCGAATCCCGACGTGATGACCGCGATCCAGCTGCTCAACAAGACGATTCACGCCGCCGGCGTCGACCCTCTCGCGCTCGAGCTGGTCCACCTCCGGGCCAGCCAGATCAACGGCTGTAGCCCGTGCGTGTTCGCCGGGGTCGCGTCGGCCAAGAAGAGCGGGGAGACCGACGAGCGGCTGCACAGCGTGGTCGCCTGGCGCGAGACGCCCTTCTTCACCGAGAAGGAGCGAGCGGCGCTCGCGCTGGCCGAGGCCGCCACCCGCATCCAGGACGGCGCGCCGGGCGTGACCGACGAGATCTGGGAGGCCGCCGCCGCTCACTTCGACGAGAAGCAGCTGTCCGCGATCATCCTGAGCATCGCGATGACCAACTTCTTCAACCGAATCAACCACACGATCCGCGCACAGGCCGGCATGACCTGGTGAGCCGGGCGGGGCGTCATCCGCTCGGAGGCCGCACGCCCGCACCACGCGATATGTCAGGGCCCGGATACCGCGGTATCCGGGCCCTGCCGCGTCACCGGCGCGGCGCCTGCCACTGGGTGCCGAGCCGGCCGTGCCGGATTCGGCCCGCCAAGCGGACGTGCAGCGTCTCCGGCGTGCTGTCGCCCGCGTCCCTGGTGATCTCCACCGTGCTGTGCCGTACCGACAGCTCGTTGGCGTTCACCACCATGCCCGGCGCGAGGATCAACTCCACGTTGCCGCCGTTCACCCGCAGCTCGATGACCAGCTCGGGTGCGCTGCGCGCCGCGCTGGTCAGGTCCAGCACCACGTCGCACCACGCGGTCCGCAGCGCCAGCCGGTGCGGCAGTGTCCACCGGCCGTCACGGCGCACCGAGCCGTGCCGCTCCTTGATGGTGAGCAGTTCGGCGGCCGGCTCGTCCGGCAGCATGAGCGCGCCGTCGCTGCCTGGCGCCGCGATCAGATCGCTGGTGAGCGGGGCCAGCGCGTCGACGGTGCGGGCGGCCAGCGCCTTGTCCAGCCGCTCGTCGAACTCGACGGGGTCGAGCCGGCCGTCGGCGACGCCGGCGCGCAGCAGTTCGATGGTCCGGTCGCGGTCCGCATCGGACGCGCGCAGCGCGGGTGAGCTGGGCGGATCTGCCGACATCCGGCCTCCTCATGGCGAGGGGGTGGCACCGGGCCACCGAAATTGCTGACTGATCGGTCCAAGGAGACAGCCACTTAGGCAATTCTGCGGCGGTAAGTGGCCATGGCGAAGATGTACGTGACGATGAGGATGCCGACACACCAGGCCAGGGCGATCCAGATGTCGGTGCCGACCGGCTGCTGGGTGAACAGGGCGCGGATGGCGTTGACGATGGAGGTCACCGGCTGGTGCTCGGCGAAGAAGCGCACCGGGCCGGGCATGGTGGCGGTGGGCACGAAGGCCGAGCTGAGGAACGGCAGGAAGATGAGCGGGTAGGAGAACGCGCTCGCGCCTTCCACGGACTTCGCGGACAGACCCGGGATGACGGCGAGCCACGTCAACGCCAGGGTGAACAGGACCAGGACGCCGGCGACCGCCAGCCATGCCGGCACTCCCGCCCCGGAGCGGAAGCCCATGAGCAGGGCGACGAGCACCACGACCACGAGCGAGATCAGGTTGGCGACCAGCGAGGTCAGCACGTGCGCCCACAGCACCGACGAGCGTGCGATCGGCATGGACTGGAAGCGTTCGAAGATGCCGCTCTTCATGTCCAGGAAGAGGCGGAATGCGGTGTAGGAGATGCCTGAGGCGATGGTGATGAGCAGGATGCCGGGCAGCAGATAGTTCACATACGAATCCGACTCTGTCTTGATCGCGCCGCCGAACACGTAGACGAACATCAGCATCATGGCGATCGGCATGATCGTGGTCGTGATGATGGTGTCCGCGCTGCGGGTGATGTGGCGCAGGGACCGTCCTAACAGGGCGGCGGTGTCGCCGAAGAAATGCTTGGTCATCGTTGTTCCTTATGCCTTCGTGCCGACGAGGGTGAGGAAGACGTCCTCGAGGGTCGGCTGCTTCTCGACGTATTCGACCTTGGCGGGCGGGAGCAGCTGCTTGAGCTCGGCCAGGGTGCCGTTGACGATGATCCGGCCCTCGTGGAGGATCGCGATCCGGTCGGCGAGGTGTTCGGCCTCGTCCAGATACTGCGTGGTGAGCAGCACCGTCGTGCCCTGTGCGGCGAGTTCCTTGACGGCCTGCCACACCTCGATGCGCGCCTGGGGGTCGAGCCCGGTGGTCGGCTCGTCGAGGAAGATGACCGGCGGGTTGCCGATGAGGCTCATGGCGATGTCGAGGCGGCGGCGCATGCCACCCGAGTACGTCGACACCTTCCGCGCGCCCGCGTCGGTCAGCGAGAAACGCCTCAGCAGGTCATCGGCGATCCTGCCGGGATCCTTGAGGTGTCGTAGGCGGGCGACCAGCACGAGGTTCTCCCGCCCGCTGAGGATCTCGTCCACGGCGGCGAACTGTCCGGTGAGGCTGATGGACTCGCGTACGTCCGCCGGTTGCGTGGCGACGTCGAAGCCGTTGACGCTGGCCGTGCCCGCGTCGGCCTTGAGCAGCGTGGACAGGATCTTCACGGCCGTGGTCTTGCCCGCTCCGTTGGAGCCGAGGAGGGCGAAAATGCTGCCCCGCGCCACGTCGAAGTCCACGCCGCGCAGCACCTGCAGCTCCTTGTACGACTTCTCCAGGCCTTGTACGTGGATCACAGGTCCTTGGACCTTGTTGGCTGTCATTCAGATATCCGTTCTCTGTTTGGTCGCGGCTTGTCGCCAGAGACGCGATCGAAGGCGTCATTGATGACGGGATCGACGGCGCGATTGATGACGCGATCGATGGCGCGGTCTTCCGCGGTGAGCGCACTGTGCGCGTGGTCGACGGCGATGTCGCCGCCGGTCGAGTTCATCCGCAGGTCGCCGGTGGCCTCGCCGATCCGGGGGCATCTGCCGGAGTTCTTGGGGACCTGCGGGCGCGGGCGTGGACCTCGCCGCTGCCGGTGGGGAGGTCGGCCTGGCCGCGCCGATGAGCGGCTAAAGTTCAGATTGGCAGTTCAACCGTGCTCTGCTGTAGCGGGCGCGGCCTCGGAGGGGGTGTTCCAGCACCCTCCCGAGGGCCCGTCCAACCGGACGGCGCCTACTCGCAGAAGACCCGCAAGTGGCCATCGGCCATCTCCATCTCCACGATCGTCTCGTCGAGGTGGTCCACGAGCGCCTCAAGCTGTTCGGGCTTGATCTGCGTCAGGTCGATCGGCACGCCCGACTTGCTCAGCTCGGCGTTGGCCCGATCCAGGGCCTTGGGCGGGACCAGGGCCGCCAGCTGTACGCCGGCCCGCAGCAGTTGCAGCGGCACCCGTACGTTGAGCCGCCCCGACTCGCCATCCTCCTCGAGGAACTCCATCACCACCCGCAGGTACTTCGCCTTGCCTTTCGGCCGGACGGCGGGACTGGCCGCCGGCGGCTCGGCTCGTTCGAGTGCGGCGATGAGCCGCTCCGCCTCCTCTACGGTGATCTGGCCCTCGGCCAGCATGCCGAGGACGTCCTTACGCTGTTCGTTCATCGCAACCTCTCCTATCGGATGGCTACGAGCACAGCCGTACGGCTGTACTCGACGTCGAACCGGGTGCCGGGTAACGCCGAGACGATGCGCCAGCCGGTGCCGAGTGCCCGCACCGCATCGATGCGGTACACGTGGCAGGCCACGGTGCCCCCCAGGACGGCCAGGACCAGAACCGGTGAGAGCACGAGCACCAACGGGAGTACGGGAACCCAGATCCGGATGGGACGACGGTCCGGGCGTTTGACCCCTACGGTCACCAGCTGCGGCATCATGTGTGCCCCTCCAACTCGGACAGGGCCTGCTGCGCGGTGATCTCGCCGCGGCGCAACCGATCGATGACCTCGGCCGGCGGCGGCGCCGGATCGGTCTCGACGAAGTCGAGCATCTGCGCGATCCGGTTGAGTCGTGACTTGATCGTCGGGTAGCTCACCCCGAAGATCCGTTCCATCTGCTTGATGGAACCGTGGCACCGCACGAACGCCGTGACGAAGACCTGATCCTCGACGCTGAGCTGAGCCAGTTGCGGCAGCTCGAACTCACCCTCGATCGCGACGCCGGCATCCGCCAGGCGCACCCGCTCGACGACGAACGGCCGGCCCCGGGTCAGGTTCGTGAGCTCCTGCCAGTCCATCGTCTGTTCTGTCATATCTAAAGTTATACCCGGGGTATCTTAAACTTTCAAGAAGTTGATCTTAATTTTCTTAAGCTTGCATGCCATCGGGCTCGTACTCGACGACCGGCTGGGTCATTCCGGGGTGAGCCGCAACACCGCTGATTCGCCGTTGACGGCCACTGCCGTGATGCTCAGGCCGTTCTCGGTGGCGGTGCTGTCGGCGGCCAGGACGAGCCTGAACCTGCCGTCCGAGCTGGAGGAGTTGCAGCTGACGCCGGTGCAGAATCCGCGCTGCGAGTATCCGAGATAACGCCCGACGACGGTGACGGTGTCGAAGCCGACCGACTGCACCCGTACCGATGCGACCCGAAGGCGGCGTGGCACCGGAAGCCTCGCCGCCGCGCCGACCCGGACCTCACAGCGGCCGTCAACGCAGGCGGACAGGTCGGTGCCGTCCGCGGCTGCCGGCAGGCCGGACGAACCCGGGGTCCCGCTCCGCGTCGAGGTGTCCGGGGTGGCGTCCTCTTGGGCGTCGTCGGCGGCCGCGGGCGGAGCGGACGAACTCGGAGAGCCGCTCCGCGTCAAGGCGTCCGGCGAGGTGCCGCCACCGGACGCGCACCCGGCCAGGACCAGCATTCCGCCCGCCGCCACCGCTGCCACCGCCGCGACCAGCCGATGCGGGACGCCGATGCCGTACGGGATGCCGCGCCTCCGCTCGCCGGGAGTCGTTCCTGACTTGTCCATGTGCCTGCACTCCTCGTCTGCCACCCGTCACTCAGCGTAACAAGACAGACGCGCGTGGTGCATGGCGGGGTGGCCTGCTCAGTGGCGGCTTGCACGCGCCGATGCACATGGTCGCCCTGAGGCGTCGGGACCGGTCCCGAGCGGGCGCGCTGTGGCACAGGCGTCGGCCGGTCGGGCGGTCAGTGCGATCACCAGGTGACCGGGAGCCGGTTGACGCCGTAGAGCGTGGCTCGCGTTCGCAGTGGCACCTGCTCGGGCGGCACGGTCAGGCGCAGGCCGGGGAAGCGGCGCAGCAGGGCCGGGTACGCGACCCGCAGCTCGACGCGGGCCAGTTGCTGGCCGAGGCACTGGTGGATGCCGTGGCCGAAGGCCAGATGGCCGCCGCCGCGCCGGGTGAGGTCAAGGCGGTCGGGGTCGGCGAAGCGGTCGGGGTCGCGGTGGACGACCGGCAGGGAGATTGTCACGGTCTCGCCCGCGCGGATGGTGTGGCCGGACATCGGTACGTCGTCCGTGGCGACGCGGATGGGGCCGATGTGGGCGATCGTGAGATAGCGCAGCAGTTCCTCGACCGCCCGGTCGGCGAGACGCGGGTCCTCCCGGAGGAGGGCGGCCTGTGCGGGGTTCTGGAGGAGCAGGAAAGAGCCCAGGCCCAGCATGCTCGCGGTGGTGTCGTGCCCGGCGACCAGCAGGAACGTGCCGACGCCGGCCAGTTCGGCGTCGGTGAGCTCGCCGCCGGCGACCAGCCCGCCCAGCACGTCGTCGGCCGGTTCCGCGTGCTTGCGCTCGACCAGTTCGGCGAGGTAGCCCATGACGTGCCCGACGGCGGCGGCCCGCTCCCCGGCGGTGCGCTCGAGGTCCACCATGGTGTCGGCGTTCTCCAGGAACCGGTCCCGATCGCCGTACGGCACCCCGAGCAGCTCGCAGATGACCATGGACGGGATGGGCCGCGCGAAGGCCGCCACGAGGTCGACCGGCGGGCCGGTGTGGGCCATCTCGTCCAGTCGCGCCTCGACGATCTCGATGATGCGCGGTTCGAGGGCCTGCATGCGCCGCGTGGTGAACTGGCCGGTGAGGAGCTTGCGGAAGCGGGCGTGCTCGGGGTCGTCCAGCGCCAGGAAGAACCCCGGCGGCAGCACCGTTTCCGGGGCCTTCACCACCGCCAGCTCGGCGATGGGCGGGCTGAAGTCGGAGTGGAAGCTGTTGCTGAAGCGGGGGTCGTCCAGCACCGTACGGGCTTCGGCGTAGCCGGTGACGAGCCAGCCGGGGCGGCCGTCGGCGTAGGTCATGCGGTGCAGCGGGCCCTGGTCACGTACCGGGCGCAGCTCGGCGGGTGGGTCGAAGGGGTTGGGCCGGTCGGTCGGCAGGCCCGGCAGAGGCTCGGTCATGGTTCTCTCCATGGTGGACGCGGTATCGAGAAAACCGCAGACTCTGAAAAATTTCAAGCCCTGAAGAGTTTCAGCGTCTGTGCTAAGCTCCCGGCATGTCTGCTGAAGTGGGGCTTCGCGAGCGCAAGAAGCTGCGGACACGCCGTGCGTTGGTGGAGGCGGCGATTCGGCTGTTCGACGAGAAGGGATTCGAGCGGACCACGGTCGACGAGATCGCCGCCGCGGTCGAAGTGTCGGCCCGGACCTTCTTCACGTACTTCGGCAGCAAGGAGGACGTGCTCTTCCTGCAGGCCGAGGACCGGGTCGAGCGGCTCATCGAGGCACTGACCGACCGCAGGCCCGACGAGCCGCTGGGTGAGGTGCTGCCCCGGCTCTTCGATCTGCTCGTGCAGGGATTCGCCGACGACGACGAGCTGGACATCGCGTTGTCCTCGGCGCGCGCCCGGCTGCTCTTCTCCGAGCCGGCCCTGCGGGCGCGGGGGATGTCGCTGATGTTCGACCAGCAGCCGCGCTTCGCCGAGGCATTGCACCAGGCCTACCCCGACCAGCTCGACCTGATCTCGGCGGCCGCGGTGGTCGGCGGCTTCTGGGGTGCCACAGGCGTGGCCGGTCTCGTCGCTCAGGGGCGCGGCGACTCTCCTGAGGAGATCCTGGCGGCGGGCCGGCGGGCCGTCGAGGTCATCGTGCGTGGAGTGGACCCGGCCGTGCTCGGCTCCGGGAGCGTGGACGTACCGGGAGAGGCGCCGTAATCGATCAGGCGCAGCAGGCGGTCGGCCTGTGCGCCGTCCGAGGCGGCCAGGGCGACGCCTTTGACCAGGGTCAGCAGATCGCGTACGTCGAGATCGGCGCGGGCGGCGCCCGCCTGCTTGGCCGCGTCCAGCAGGGTCGAGGCGGTGGCGAGCATGGAGGCGTGCCACTCCGCCACCAGCGTGGAGCAGCTCTGGTCGTCGGTGACCGACAGGGCCAGGTCGCGTTTCGTGGTGACGTGGTCCATGAAGAGCCGCAGCCATTCGTGGAGCGCCTCGTCGGCTGACCCGGTGGTCAGCAGGGTCTGGCCGCTCGTGCACAGGTGGGCGACCTCGTCGGCGTAGACGGCGACCAGCAGGTCCGTACGGGTGGGGAAATGCCGGTACATGGTGGCGTTGCCGACCCCGGCGCGGCGGGCCACGTCGTCGAGCGGCGCGTCGGTGCCGCGTTCGGCGAAGACCTGCGCGGCCGCGGCCAGCAGCTGGTCGTAGTTGCGCTGCGCGTCCGCCCGGCGAGGACGTGGTCCCATCTGTCTCCTTGCTAAGTGGGGGACTCCCCATCTACTCTAGTCGACATCAGGAAACGGGGAAGTCCCCACTTAATCGGCGGGAGAACGGCATGACGACGGCCGGGGACGTACATCGGCGCATCATCGAGCTCTACGGGGCCGGGCGGTTGGACGAAGGGCTGGCGCTCATCGACCCCGACGTGATCGACCACCGGGGCGGGGCGGACGGCGACCACCACGGGCTGGCCGCGTGGCGGGACAAGTGGGAGCGGGCCTTTTCCGGGGGGACAGGTTTTCACGACATGTCCGTGACGGTGGAGCAGAACGTCTCGACCGACGATCTGTCGGCGAACGTCTACCTCAGCACCGGCACCCACACGGCCTCCGGCCGCCGGTACGAGGTGCGGGGCATCGACATGATCCGCGTACGGGACGGCAGGATCGTCGAGCACTGGGCCATCAGGGACGCGGTGGCGATGCGCCACCAGCTCGGCCTGGATCAGTAGTGCCGGTACACCAGCCGGAGGCCCGTCTCCACCAGGGCCCAGCCCACCCGCTCCTCCAAGGTGCGGACGGCCGAGCCGGACGGCGGCGAGGCCAGGCGGTGCCGGTCCGCGTCGGCACGCAGCTCGTCGGCTCGCGTCCGCTCGACGTACAGGTATAGATCGGGATGCATCGGGTTCTCCTTACGTGCGGAACGGGAAGCCGTACGTGTGCACCGCGACGTTCTCGCGTCCCTCGGTGTCACCGGACTCGCGAGCCGCCTGCCCGTGCACCCGCCACTTCGTGATGACCTCGTTGAGCTCGTCACCCAGCCGGCGCAGCTCTTCGGCCGTCAGTGAGAGCAGGTACTCGGAGCTGAAAGTCGCGCTGCGCCAGTCGCCGGGCCAGGCGGCCTGGGTGTCGAGGTAGCTCTCATACATCTCGCTCAGTTGGCGGGCGTGCATGCGGGACAACGCGGCGTGGACCGCGGCACTCTCGGGGGCGTCGCGGAAGTCCTCGTCCCTGGTACTGACGCCGACGTCCGCGCGCCGCCACCAGCGCTCCCGGGCGTCGCCGCCCGCCTCCGCATCCTCGATGAGGCCGTGCGCGGCCAGCTTGCGCAGGTGGTAGCTGACCAGAGAGACGGCCTCGTCGACCTGTTCGGCGAGCTGCGAGGCGGTCGCCGTGCCCGCCACGTAGAGGGCGCGGTAGAGCTTCATGCGCAGCGGATGGCCCAGGGCCTTGAGCGTGTCGAGGTCCTTGATGCGGCGGATCTTCTCGGTGGCCATGGATCCACCATAGAAGCGAAAGAAAATTTGCGCAATAAAATTTGCGGATTAACGGAAGCGCCAGCGCGTCTGGCTGTAGTCGCCCTTGCGGAAGCCCAGCACCTTCGACGGCGCCACCTCGAACACCAGAGCATGCCCGTGCGCGAAGCTGGCGAACTCATCACCTTCGACGTCGAAGTGCCACTCAGGGCCGTACTTGGCCCCCCAGGCGTCACCCAGCCGCTTGAGCTTGTCCGGATCCCTGACGCGTTCCGCGCTCCCCTCGACCACCAGGTCCAGGCCGCCGCTCATCGAGCTGCCGCCCGTCGTCAGCGCGCACTCGCGGTTGGACTCGAGATTCTTGGCCTTCTGCTCCTCGGCTCCCGTGGCGAAGTAGAGCGCGTCGTCCTGCCAGATGGCTATCAACGGCGTGACGTGCGGGCGGCCGTCGGCGCGTACAGTGCTCAGCCAGTACGTCTCCGCGCGTTCGAGCTGGTCGCGGGCCTCGGCCCAGGGCGTGGGAGTCGCGTTCTCAACGCTGTAGCGTGCGTCCAGCTCGGCGATGGGTTCCATGGTCGCTCCTCAGGTACGGTTCTCACCCGTACGGACTTCCCGGCGCACGGAAACTCATCGCCGCACTGGAGCAAGCACCTGGCTATCTCACCGGCAGGTCGTAGACGCGGCGGACGCTCCTGTCCAGCTTGTGCTGGCGGCGCTGCGGAAAAGCCTTTGACGCCGTTCCTACGATGACCCCATGCCTGACATCGCAAGACTTGCTCTCTTCTGCGCGGCCACCCTCGGACTGCTCGTGGTACCCGGACCGGCGGTCCTCTACATCGTCACCCGGAGCGTCTCCCAGGGCCGCGGCGCCGGCCTGATCTCCGTGCTCGGGGTGCACGCGGGCTCGCTGGTCCACATCGCGGCCGCGGCGCTGGGCATCAGCGCGCTGCTGGCGGCCTCGGCCACGGCGTTCACCATCGTGAAGTACGTGGGCGTGGCGTACCTGCTCTGGCTCGGCGTACGCAAGCTGATGCGACGGGGCGAGGACGAGGGACCGGTGGAGCTGCCGGTGCAGTCGAAGAGGCGGCTGTTCTGGGAAGGGTTCGTGGTGAACGTGCTCAATCCCAAGACCGCGATCTTCTTCCTCGCCTTCCTCCCCCAGTTCACCGACCCGCACGCGGGGCCGGTCGGGCCGCAGATCCTGCTGCTCGGGGTGCTGTGGCTGGTGCTCGGGATGGCGTCCGACGGCACGTACGCGATGCTCTCGTCGGCGGTGGCCGGCCGGGTACGCGGGTCGGCCCGCGCGCGCCGGGGTCTCGACGTGGGGAGCGGGCTGGTCTACCTCGGGCTGGCGGCCTGGCTCACAGCCGAGAAGGCATGACAAGCCGGGAAATTTCCCGGCCATAGTGCGATAGTGAGATCAGATCGAGGGGACGGCACGTCGGGACGTAGCTAACGAGGCGGACCACATGGACACGCCACAGCACCGCCTCGGGCTCGAACGGGTCGTCGAGGTCTACTCGGGTCACGGCGACCTCGTCGGCGCGACCGGTTCCGGATATGCGATCGGCGCCGATCTCGTGCTGACCTCCGGGCTGGTGGCGGCTCCCGGCACCCGATGTCAGGTACGTACGCCGGGGTCGGGGCGGTGGACCGAGGCCGAGCCGGTGTGGCGTGGGCGCGGCGGGGCCGGCGCGGTGCTGCTGCGGGTGGCCGACTCGCCATGGGCGGGCGTTCCCGGCATCGAACACGTCCGCTGGGCCAGACCGACGGACCCCGTGAGCATCTCCGCAGCCCCGCCGGGCGACGGGCACGGTGAGGAGGGGCGCGGTGCCCCCTTCAGGGTGCGCTGCGTGGCCCGAGGGTTTCCGCGCCTGGAGCGGCGGGCCGGCGTCCGGGATGTGGAGACGGTGTCCGGCCTGGTCGACGCCCCCACGGGTGCGGTGTCGAAGGTTCTGACGGTCAGCGTGCTGAGCCCGGGATCCGACGCGCTCTGGCCGGGGCTCTCGGGCGCCGCGCTGCTCGCCGAGCCCGCCGGGCAGATCATCGGCGTGATCGCGGCCGGGCACGCCCGGAACCGCCTGGACGCCGTGCCCGTGACCGCGCTCCTGAGCGACGAACGCTTCCGCGAGCTGGCAGGCGTGGCACCCGGCCGGCTGGAGACCGTCGCGGAGGACGCCACTTCGGCGATGCTCGCCGACCTCCTGACGCCCGCCCGCGACGAACCGCCCCAGGACTGCCCGGACTGGGCCCTGCTGCTGGCACGTCACGCGATGGTGCCGTTCCTGGGGAGGGACGAGGAGCTGGCGCACCTGCGGGCCTGGGCCGCCGAGCCGGCCGCCCTGTCGATCGCGATCCTGACCGGCCGGAGCGGCACGGGCAAGACGAGGCTGGCGAGCGAGCTCTGCGTGGAGCTCGCCGCGGCGGGATGGGACACGGGCTTCCTTTCCCTGGACTCGCTCGTCGGCCCGCTGGCGAGCCGGACCCTGAACGCGTCACGCCCGACCCTGCTCGTGGTGGACGGCGCGGAGCCGTCCCCGCCCCTGGTGGGCGAGCTGGTACGGCACCTGGCCAAGCACGGGCGCAACCCCCGCGTACGGCTCCTGCTGCTGACCCGCGAGCCCGGCGAGGCGGAGTGGTGGCGGCGGCTCGACACGGCGGCCGGTGGCTGGCTGAGGCGGCTCAACACCACGGCCGTCCAGCTCAACGCCCACCCGCTCACCTTGCAGGAACGTACGGAGCACGCGCTCGCGGCCATGAAGGCGTTCGCCCCCAGCCGGGCCGCCCTGCCCGACCCGCCCCGGCTCGACGACCCGGAGTTCGGCCTGCCACTCCACGTCCACCTGGCGGCCCTGCTTCGGCTGTGCGACGGGGACGAACGGGCCACTCCCATACGTAACAGCACGGAGCCGGTGCGGCCGAGAGGTGGCGGGCTGTTCGGCCGGTTCCTGGAGCGGGAGAGTGACCAGTGGACGCGGGTGTGGCCGACGGGGGAAGAGCGCGTGGACGACATCACGGCGCGGCAGGCCGTGGCAGTGCTCACGCTCACCGCTCCCACGCCCGCGGAGCTGCCCGGCCTGCTGACGGCCGTCCCCGGGCTGCATGGCCACGCGACGACCATGAACGTGGCCCGCTGGCTGGGCACGGTCTTCCAGAGCGGCCCGCTCGGCCCGGACCTGGTGGCCGAGCAGCTCCTGGCCGAGACGGACGGGCTGGACGCGCTGGTTCTCGCCATCCATGACCACGAGGCTCGCACGGTCGGGCACATCGTGCGCCTGCTGGACGTTCTGCGGCGGTCCGCCCACGGGGAGGGGGCCAGGTCGGCGCTGCGTGCGCTGATCGGTTCCAGGCTCGGGGAGCTCGTCACGGAAGCCGCGGCGAACCCTGCCACCCGGCTCGGCGACATGCTCAACGCCGCCCTGACCCTGTTCCCGGCCGACCGCGCACTCGCCGCGACCGCATCCGCCCTGCTGACCCGGACCGGCTCGGCCGCTGAGCCGCCGACATCGGGCCTGGGGGGAGGCGCGTCCTCGGCGCGATGGGGCGCCTGGCCGGTGCGGCGCGGTGCGGGGCTGGGGTTACGGGCGCTGGACGTCACGCTTGGCGAGCTGGCCGTGCGGCATCGCCGGGCGACCGGTGAGCGGTTGGCGCTGGCGGGGGCTCTGTCCTGGCTGTCGGGTCGGCTGACGGCTGTGGGGAGGGCGGGCGAGGCGGTCGTGGCGGCGGCGGAGGCCGTGGAGATCTACGCGGCCGCGCCCCCGTACGAGGAGGCGGCCGGGCGGGCGGACGCGCTGTTCAGCCTGGGGGCGTGCCTGTTGCTGGCGGGCGAGCCCGGTTCGGCGCTCAAGCCGGCACAGGAGGCGGCGGCCAGGTTCCGCCTCCTGGCCGAGGACGACCCGTCGTATGCGGGCGAGGCCGCGCGGGCGCAGCACAACGTCGCCTGCGCGCTGCTGGGGGTCGGGCGCCTGGGCGAGGCCGTGGAGGCGTTCGAGGCGGCGGGCGGCGACGCCGGCTTCGCGGCGACCCTCGCGACGCTCGCCACCCCGCAACTCGCCGCCCTGCAGCTCGGCACCCCGCAGCTCGGCACCTCACAGCTCGGCGACCCGCAGCTCGGCGCGGGCGGGCGGTTTCCGACGGTCGGCTCCGAAGCGGCCGGCCCGACGGCGGCCCGTCCCCAAACGTCCGGCCCGACAGCGGCACTCCCTCAAACGGCCGGCCCGTCAGCGGTCCACGCCGAAACGGCCAGCCCGGCAGGACGCTCCGGGACGGCCGGCAGGCCGCTGAGGACTCGCCCCACGGCGACCGGCCAACCGCCGGGAACACGCCTCGGGACAACCGGCCAGCCGGCAGCGGCCCGCGCCGGGACGGCCGATCGGCCGTCGATGGCGCGGTCCGGGGTGGTGGAGCAGTCGCCGGTTGCCGCCGTTCCGGGTCCTGGGCCGTTGATGCCGTTCGAGGAGGCGGATGCCGGCGCGCTGCCCGAGCTGGCCGGGTGCCTGGCCGTCGCCGTCACCGCCGCCGTCAGGAACGTGGCCCCGACCAACAGGGACCTGGCCCACCGGCT
Organism: Nonomuraea sp. NPDC049695; assembly: GCF_040674955.1. Classification (NCBI taxonomy): domain Bacteria; kingdom Bacillati; phylum Actinomycetota; class Actinomycetes; order Streptosporangiales; family Streptosporangiaceae; genus Nonomuraea; species Nonomuraea sp. NPDC049695. Next base: position 83,694 of record NZ_JBFANV010000006.1, read on the forward strand.
CCGCCTCCTTGCCGTCTGGCTGGACGGGCACGGCAGGCCGGCCGACGCCGTCGTCCCCGCCTCGGAGGCCGTCGTACGGCTGCGCGGCCTCGCCGTCCAGGAGCCCGGCCTGCGGTTGATGCTGGCCGAAGCCGCCGGACTGCTGGCCGGGCTCCATCCCCGGCTCGAAGACCTGGACGCCGCCGTGCGGTCCGCCGCCGAAGCCGTACGCAACCTGCGTGCACTGGTCGCGCTGGAGCCCGACGAGCACCGCCACGCCCTGACCGGGCAACTGCTCCGGCTGGGCGAGCTGCTGCTGATCGACGACCGGCCCGAGGAGGCGCTGGGGCCGTTGCAGGAAGCCATGGCCGTGGCGGCCCAGCAGCACACCGCGACGCAGGCCGATGGCAGGCGGCTGCTCGGCTTCTGTCTGGACGAGCTCGGCCGGCCGGTGGACGGCCGGGCGCAGCTGGAACGGGCGGCCGAGCTCTACGACACGCTGGGTGCCAAGAGCGACCGGCACGCGGCCGAGGTGCGGGCGAGGGCGGCCAGGCTGGAGACGGAGGCCGAGCACGCCGGTGGGCGGCCGTGGCTGCTGGCGCTGGTCTCCATGCGGCCGGAGGAGGCCGTGGCCGGGGCGGAGCGGCAGCTGGCGGAGTGCGCGAAGGCCGCCGAGGGCGGCGGAACGCCGGAGATCCACGCCTATATCTCCGCGCAGACCGTGCTCGCCCGGGCCTGGACGGACGTCGGACGGGCCGGCGACGGGCTCGTGCTCGCGAGGCAGGCCGCTGAGCTGCTGCGCCGCCATCCCGTACCGGACACACCGCTGCAGCGGTCGGCAGGTCCGGAGCGGCCGCACGCGATCGCCGTGGGGATGGTGGCGGCGGCGCTAGGCCGGGCGCTGGTGTGCCTCGGGCGGCACAAGGAGGCCATTCCGCACCTGCGTACCGCCATCGAGTCCTATGAGCCGCGGGCCGGGACGAGCGTCGTGTTCCGCACAGAACTGGCCGAGCTGCTCATCCTGGAGACCGCCGCGCTCTCCGAGGCCGCCTGCCCCGCCGAGGCGGAGGCGGCGGCAGACCGGCTGGTCGGGCTCTACGAAGGGCTCCTGTCGGAAGGGCTCACCTCCCCGCGTGCCCTGGCCGGGGCCCTGCGGCTGCAGGGCGGCATCCGGTTCACGAGGCAGAACGTCGAGGGCGCGCTCCAGTCAGCCACCCTGGCCCTCGACGTCGTGTCCTCGGAGCCTCCGGCGGCGAACCGGCTCCTCACCGCCATCTGCCTGGAGCTCGGCGGCCTGTGCCTGGCCGAGCTGCACGACCCCGGCGCGGCCGGTTCCAGGCTGGCCGAGGGCACGGCGATGCTGCCGTACCCGCCCGCCGATCTCGTCGACCTGCACCTGATGGCCCTCGCCCGGCTGGCCAGGTTGCGGGTGGAGGAGGAAGGACCGGCCGCCGGAGTGGCCCTGTACCGCCAGATACTCGACATCCGGCCGCTGCCGGGGACGGATGCGCTCAGAACCCTCGTCGAGGAGGTCAACGCCTACCCGGGCGACATGTCTGACTTATTACCCGCGCTGGCGACGTTCGCGGACGCGCTGGAGCAGGAGGTGCCGCTGAGCGGCGGCGGCGCCGAGGTGCACGACCTGTGCGGGCAGGCTCTGATGCGGTTGCCGGACGCTGAGCCGGCCGTCCGGGTGTATCGAGGGCCTGCCGCCTTCTCCGGCGACTACCGCGGGCGGCTCGGCAGGGCGCTCGCCGCGCTCGCCCGGCAGGGGCAGGCCGACCTCGCCGTCCTGGAGCAGGCCATCGACCTCCTCTCCGACGAACCGGGCAGGGAACTGGCCGAGGCCCTCAACCTCTACGCTGTCAAGCTGCTCGAACAGGGCCGCCCCGTCGAGGCGCTGGCGCACTCCGAGCGGGCCGCCGACCTCTGCGACGAGCTGGACGACCCGGCCGTCGCCGCGGTCACGTACGTGCAGCTCGGCTCGAGCCTGGCCATGCTCGACCGCCCGCAGGCCGCCCTGGAGGCGGTCACCTGGTCGCTCGCCGAGCTGGACCGAGTCTCGGAGGCGGGCGTCCCGACGGCGGGCGTCTCGGAGGCGGGCCGGGAGCCGCCCGGCGTGCGGGCGCGGGCGATCCAGGTGCGCGGGCAGGTGCTGCGGGCGTTCGGCAGGGAGCAGGAGGCGCTGGCGCACCTCGTGGAGGCCTTGCGGCTCCACACCGACCCGGCGAGGAAGCGGGAGTGCGCCGAGATCATCGCCGACGACCTTCTGACGGCGGGCAAGCCGGAGGAGGCCGCCGAGTACGCCGAGATCGCCGCCACGGGGCACGAGCCGGGCACGGTCAAGCACGCGCTGGCCACCCAGCGACGGGTCAGGTGCCACATGATGCTCGGCGAGCTCACCGAGGCCAACGCGCTCGTCGAGGACCTGATCCCGCTGGCCAGGCGGTCCCCGGACGATCTCACGTACCGTGCCGTGCTCGCCGACTCCCTCGCGCAGAGCTCCGAGCTGCTGCCCCTGCTCGGCCTGGACAGCGGCGTGGAGGCCGAGGCCAGGGCCAGAGAGGCCATCGCGATCTACGACGAGCTGCTGACCACCGGCATGGACGCGCAGGCCCTGCACACCAGCCGCGCGGGCGCCTGCCTCACGCTGGCCTCCGCGCTCAGGATGCGGAACCTGGCCGCCGACGCGATCCAGCCGCTGCGGGAGGCGGTCGCGGCGCTGGAGAGGTTCGGGCCGGTGGAGCGGCGGTTCAGCTCCGGGAGCCGGGCGCGCCAGGAGTCAGGGAGCCCGGCCCAGCGCGAGCTGCTGTCCAGGGCGATGCTCATGCTGGGCGACGCGCTCATGGAGGCGGACCGGGGGCTGGAGGCCGGGCTCGTCTTCCATCGCGCCACGCAGGTGACGCGGGACGCGCTGCCCAGGGCCGTGGCACATGCCAGGCTCGGCTTCTGCCAGCAGGAGCTGGGCAGGGACGACGCCGCCGACGCCGCGCTGCGGGTCTCGGCCGGGCTGCTCCGCGACCTGCTCGCCCAGGACGGCGTCGCGGACCTGCTCCGCGACGTGCTGCGGGGCAGGCTGAAGCTGCTGGAGAAGGCGGGCAGGAGCGACGAGCTCGCAGCGGTCGAGGAGGAACTGAGCGCGCTCTAGGCGCCGGCCGAGGAGGAGCTGCGCGCACTCCAGGCACCTGCGCGCTCTAGGCGCCGCTCGCCTGCACCGTCTCTCGGGCCCACCGGTAGTCCGCCTTGCCCGCCGGCGAGCGCATCATTTCCTCCACGAACGCGTACGAACGAGGCACCTTGTACCCCGACAGCAGCGTCCGGCAGTGCGCGTCCAGCTCCTCGGCCGTCACCTCGACGCCCTGCCGCGGCTCCACGACGGCGGCCACCCTGCTCCCCCACCGCTCGTCGGGCACTCCGGTAACCACCGCGTCGTACACGGCCGGATGCCCCTTGAGCACCGCCTCGACCTCCTCGGGGAACACCTTCTCCCCGCCGGTGTTGATGCACTGCGAGCCCCGGCCGAACACGTTCACGGTCCCGTCGGTGTCCACGGTCGCCAGGTCGCCGGTCAGCAGCCACCTGGTCCCGTTCTCGTCGGTGACGAACGTGCGGGCCGTCTTCTCGGGGTCGTTGTAGTAGCCGAACGCCACCCGCCCGGCCGTGGCCACGGTCCCGAGCTGTCCGGAGCCGGGCTCCACGGGCCGGTTCCGCTCGTCCAGCACGGCCAGCTGGACCACGGGGTTCGGCTTGTAGCGCAGGCCCTTCTCCGGGGTGGCCCCGGCCACGCCGGTCGCCGTGTAGCCGGACTCGGTGGAGCCGAAGCCGTCCGTGATCATGACGTTGGGGAGTAACTCCTGGAGCCGGTCGCGTACCGCGCCTGACAGGATCGCGCTGGTCGAGCTGATGATGAGCAGCGAGGAGGTGTCGTAGCCGCCCTTCTCCAGCGCCTCGGCCAGGGGCCTGGCCATGGCGTCGCCGGTGATGTTGATGGTGAGCACGCGCTCGCGCTCGACCGTCCGCCAGACCTCGTCGGCGTCGAAGCGGCGCACGTACACCATGGTCGAGCCCAGCCACCAGGCGATGAACGTGGCCATCTGCGCGGCCCCGTGCATCAGCGGCGCCGCGGCCATCATCACGATGGGATTCGCCTTGACGGCCTCGTCGATCACTTCCTGCGGGGTGGCGCGCGGCTCGCCGTACGGGTTGCCGCCGCCGAAGCCCATGAACAGGTCCTCGACGTGCCACATCGCCCCTTTGGGCAGGCCGGTGGTGCCGCCGGTGTAGATGATGTAGACGTCCTGGCCCGAGCGCGGCGGGAAGCCGCGTTCCGGCTTGCCGCGCTCCAGAGCCGTCTCGTACGGCACCGCCGAGCCGATCGCCGACGGCCCGCCCACGGAGATGAGGTGCTCCAGCAGCGGCGCCTGATCGGCCACGGCGGCCACCCGAGCGTCGAACCCCACGTCGTAGATCAGCGCCCGGAGGTCGGCGTCGCGGTAGAGGTAGAGCAGCTCGTTCTCGACGTAGCGGTAGTTGACGTTGATCGGCACGGCCCTGATCTTCAGCGCGGCCAGGAGCCCCGCCACGTACTCGACGCCGTTGTAGAGGTGCAGCCCGACGTGCTGGCCCGGTTGGATGCCCAGGTCCATGAGGTAGTGGGCGAGCCGGTTGGCCTCGGCCTCCAGCTCGGCGTAGGTGCGCCGGTCCGCGCCGCAGACGATGGCCGTCCGGTCCCCGATCGTGTCCGCGAGCCCTTCGAACAGGTCAGCGTGGTTGAACTCCATCAGGGTCTCTCCCGTCCGACGATCCACATCGCGAAGAACTGGGCTCCCCCGCCGTACGCGTGGCCGAGCGCCATGCGGGCGCCGTCCACCTGGTGCTCGCCCGCCAGCCCGCGCACCTGCAGCGCGGCCTCGGCGAACCTGATCAGCCCCGAGGCCCCGATCGGGTTGCTCGACAGCACCCCGCCCGAGGCGTTCCACGGGATGTCACCGTCGAGTGCCGTCGCACCCGACTCGGTGAGCTTCCATCCCTCCCCTTCCGCCGCGAACCCCAGGTTCTCCAGCCACATCGGCTCGTACCAGGAGAACGGCACGTACGTCTCGGCCACGTCGATCTGCCGCCGCGGGTCCGCGATGCCGGCCTGGCGGTAGACGTCGGCCGCGCAGTCCTTGCCCGCCTGCGGGCTGACCGTGTCGCGAGCGGCGCGGAAGATCGGCTCGGAGCGCATGGCCGTCCCGTGCACCCAGGCCGGGGTGCCGGTGACCTTCGACTCGGACGACAGGATCATGGCGCAGGCGCCGTCGCTGGACGGGCAGGTCTCCAGGTAGCGGATCGGCTCCCACAGCATGGGCGTGGACTCGACCATCTTCTGGTCGATGCCGGGGATCTTGAGGTGCGCGTACGGGTTCTTGAGCGCGTTCAGCCGGTCCTTGACCGCCACGAGCGTCCCGATGTGTCCGGGCGCGCCCGACCTGCGCATGTACTCGCGGATGTGCGGCGCGAAGTAGCCGCCCGCGCCCACCACCAGCGACGCGTTGAAGGGCAGGTGCGTGGAGAGCGCCCAGGTGGCGTTGGACTCCGACTGCTTCTCGAACGCCACCACCAGCACCCGGTCGTGCACGCCGCCCTGGATCAGCGAGGCTCCTACCAGCGCCGTCGAGCCGCCCACGCTGCCTGCCGTGTGCACGCGCATCATGGGCTTGCCCGCCGCGCCGAGGGCGTCCGCCAGGTACGCCTCCGGCATCATCACGCCCTCGAACAGGTCGGGCGCCTTGCCGATGACCACGGCGTCGATGTCCTTGAACGTCAGCCCGGCGTCCTCCAGCGCCCGCAGCGCCGCCTCGCGGACCAGCCCGGCGATCGACACGTCCCTGCGCTTGGTCGTGTAGTGCGTCTGCCCGACGCCGATGACCGCACAGCGATTTCCCATGTCAGGCCTCCAGGACGGTGACGAGGTTGTGCTGCAGGCAGGGGCCGCCGGCGGCGTGCCCGACGGTGCGGCTCGCGTCGCCGTCGAGGATGCGCCGCGCGGCCTCGCCGATGCGGATGAGGCCCGTGGCCATGACCGGGTTGGCGGCCAGCGGGCCGCCGGACGGGTTGATCACCGTGTCGCCGGGCAGCTCCAGGGCGCGGCGCAGGACGATCTCCTCGTGGGGGAACTGCGCGTGCAGCTCGGCCACCTCGACGGGACCCTTGCCGACCCCCGCGGCTCGTGCGGCATCGGCCGCGGAGGCCGACAGGGCGAGATCCCGCATACCCAGGTAGTGGGGCTCTATGCGATGCGCGATGCCTCTGATGTAGGCGGGATTCGCGCACAGCTCCCTGGCCAGGTCGCCGGCGGCGAGCACGATCGCCGCCGCGCCGTCCGTGATGGGCGGCACATCGGTCTTCTTCAGCGGCTGCACCGCGAAGCCGTCCGAGTCGTCCGAGTCGTCCGGGTCGGGCAGATCGAGCGCGTACGGGTTGCTCCTCCCGTCCGCCCGGCTCCTGCGGACGATCTCGTCGAGCTCCTTCCTGTCCGCGCCGACCGCGCCGGCCTGGAGCGCCGCGTAGGAGAGCAGGTCGAGGCCGAGCGGCGCCAGGTAGTACGGGTCCAGCTGGATCGTCATGATCGTGCGCAGGTCGCCGAGTGACGACTTGCCGAACCCGTAGACCAGGGCCGAGTCGATGTCGCCGTGCTGGAGACGCACCCACGCCTCGTACAGGGCCCAGGCGCCGTCCATCTCCACGTGGCTCTCGGAGATCGGCGGCCAGGCGGCCAAGGCGTCGAGGGCCGACACGAACGAGAACGGCGCGCCGGCGAGGTAGTCGCAGCTGCCCGAGCAGGTGAAGCCGAACCTCTTGAGCCCGGTGCGCTCCTTGACCTCGTTGATCACGGGCAGGATCAGCTCCGGCTCGGTCGCACCGGTGTCGTGGTCGGTGTGCTGGGTCTGGGCGAACGCGACGATCGCGACATCTCTCATGACAGCTCCACGTCGGGCTCGCCGGTGGGGGCGAACCAGCGGATGTTCGACATTGACGCCGTACGCTCGCTCTCCGGCACCCAGACCGCCTTGACCCGCATGCCCTGGCGCACCTCGTGAGCGGGTACGTCGCCGATGAGCGCGATCATGGGGACGTCGGCGTTGTCGACCAGGATGTACGCCGACACGAACGGCACCTGCGGAGCCCGCGGGTCCGGCAGGTTGTTGATCGCGAACGTGGTGATCGTGCCGGTGTCGGGCAGCTCGAGCGTCTCCCCGATGGCGCTTCCGCATTCGGGGCAGGACATGCGGTACGGCACGTACACCTTGGCGCAGCTCTCGCACCGGCCGCCGAGGAAGACGCCGCGTTCGATGCCCTCCAGGAAGACGCGGAGCGCGCCTCCCGCCTGGAGGCGGTACTCGGAGCGCACGTTGGACACGATCTTCGTGACCTCAGGGACGAAATGCGAAATGTCAGTGATGTGGCCGGTGGGGCGGTCGCTCCAGGCAGGCCAGACGCGCGTACCCGCGGCGAGCGCCTTGGGGTTGCCCGCGTCCACGGCGTGCACGAGCGCGGTGTCCGCCCCGTCCAGCTTGATCAAGGCCCAGGCGAAGGGACGGTCGAGCGGGTGGCTCTCGAGCGGCTCCTCCACCCACGCCCAGGTGGTGACCGTGCCGGCCGGGCCGACCTCGACGTACTCGCCGGTCACCGGCTCGCCCGTCGCGGGGTCGTACTCCAGGGGGGGCACGAGCACCTTGCCCTCTTTCGTCCGCACTCCCACGATGCGGCGCCCGCGTAGTTCGCTCAGGAACCGGCCGATCACGGGGCCTGTCGTACGCGTGTAGCCGCCGGGAAATTCCAGGACGTGCTGGGCGACGAGCGGATCAGATGGCACGGTCGTGTCCCTCCCAGTACGGGGCGCGGAGCTTGCGTTTGAGCAGCTTGCCGTTGGGCTCTCGGGGCATCTCGGCGATGAAGTCGACGCTCTTGGGCCACTTCATCCGGGCCAGGCGGCCCTCCAGCGACGCGAGCAGCTCGCGGGCCAGCTCGGGGCCGGGCTCGATCCCCGGCGCGGGCTCGACCACGGCCTTGATCTGCTCGCCCCACTCCTCGTCCGGGATGCCGAACACGGCCACGTCCGCCACCTTGGGGTGGACCATGAGCTCGTTCTCGATCTCGGCCGGGTAGATGTTCGCCCCTCCAGAGATGATCATGTCGGCCTTGCGGTCGCAGAGGTAGAGGTAGCCGTCCTCGTCCAGGTAGCCGATGTCCCCTACGGTGAAGTAGTCCTTGAGGCGGTTCGCGGCGGTCTTGTCCGGGTCGCCCTTGTACTCGAACGAGGCGCCCATCATCTTCATGTAAATCGTCCCGGGGGTGCCGGTCGGTACAGGCTCGCCCTGCTCGTCCACGATGAGCAGCTCACTGATGGGCCACGCCTTGCCGACCGTGCCCGGGTGGGTCTTCCAGCCCTCGGGCGTGGCCAGGGTGCCGCCGCCCTCGGTGGCCGCGTAGTACTCGTACACGCAGTCGCCCCACCACTCGAACATCGCCCATTTGACCGGGACGGGGCAGGGGGCGGCGGCGTGGATCATCCACGTGAGTGAGGACAGGTCGTACGTGGCGCGGGTCTGCTCCGGGAGCGCGAGCAGCCGCTTGAAGTGGGTCGGGACCAGATGGGAGTTCGTGACGCGGTAGCGCTCGCAGACCCGGAGCATCTCCTCGGCGTCCCACTTGTCCATGTAGACGAGGGTGTGCCCCATGTGCAGCGCGGTGCCGCCGAACTGGGTCACCGCGGTGTGGTAGTTCGGGGACGTGATCAGGTGGGCGTTGGGGCGGCCCGGGGTGATGCCGAACAGTCCGAGCAGGAACGTCATCAGCTCCGCGGAGTCGTCCGGATCCAGGCCGTTCAGCCCGCGTTTGACGCCTTTCGGCTTGCCGGTCGTGCCCGAGGTGTAGTGCATGGTGGCGCCGGCGGTGCGGCCTTCCGGTGCGGTGTCCGGCTGACCGTCGGTGAGCTCGCTCGCCTGGCGGAAGCCGTCGACCTTCTCACCGAGGATGAACCGGCGGTGCGGCTCGATGGCCTCCGCTCCCCTGGCGCCCTCCTGGAGATAGCGCGGGTGCACGAAGAAGGCCTTGGCCTCGCTGTCCGACACGATGTACGCGATCTCGGGGCCGGTGAGATGCCAGTTGACCGGGGTGTAGTACCAGCCGGCTTGCATGGCGGCCAGGTAGAGCACGAGCCCCTCGACACCGTTCGGGACCAGGCCGCAGATACCGTCTCCTGGCTGGAGCCCGAGACCGCGCAGGCCGTGCACGAGGCGGTTCGAGCGAGCCAGCAGATCGCCCGCGCGATGCTCCGTGCCATCGGGGTCAACGGCCGCGATCCACTCGGGATCCGCCTGCGCGAGCCTCCAGAAACCGAGCGTGCCCATCTGAACTCCTTGGAGTTGTGGCGCGAGCAAAACAGGAACCTGTTCTCGTTTGCTGCTGGGAGCGTATCCTGGGGCCGAAGTTCGTAGCAAGCGCTTGATTAGACACTTCGGAGGCGTACGTGGAGCTCCTGCCGATCAGCACTCCCCACTGCCGGATCGAACGCGACGGCCACATCCTGATCGTCACCATGAACCGGCCGGAGGCGCGCAACGCACTCTCCTCGGACATGCTGATCGGCCTGGCCTCGGCGTGGGCGTACGCGTCGGCGGAGACCGGGATCCGGGTGGCGATCCTGACGGGCGCGGAGGGCACGTTCTGCGCGGGGGCGGACCTCAAGGCCATGGGGCAGCCCTCCACGGACCCGGAGGTCCAGGCCAGGGCCGCGCAGATCCCCAACTTCCACTGGAAAGGGCTGCTCCGGGAGGACCTGCCCACCAAGCCGATCATCAGCGCCGTGGAGGGCTACGCGGTGGCGGGGGGCACGGAGCTGCTGGTGGGGACGGACCTGCGGGTGGTGGCCGAGTCGGCCACGCTGGGGCTGTTCGAGGCCAAGCGCGCCCTCTTCCCCATGGGCGGCAGTGCCGTACGCCTGCCCCGGCAGATCCCGTACTGCCATGCCATGGACCTCCTCCTCACCGGACGCGCGGTCACGGCGGCGGAGGCGCTGTCCATGGGGCTGGTCAACCGGGTGGTCCCGGACGGCCAGGCGCTGTCCTCGGCGCGGGAGCTCGCCGAGGACGTCGCCGCCTCGGGGCCGCTGGCGGTGCAGGCGATCCTGCGTACGTATCGGGACACGCTGGGCATGCCGGAGGTGGAGGCGCTGAAGGTGTCGGACGAGATCGGGTGGCCGGTGATCGGCTCGGAGGACGCCAAGGAAGGAACGCGCGCCTTCAGGGAGAAGCGCGCCGCGACCTACCAGGCGCGCTGATTGAAGGCATTGAGCGGCAGGAGAGGCCGCCCAAGGCTACGGTCGGCACATGGCGAAGGTCATCTGTCAGCGTGAGCTGCGCTCGCTCCCACACAGGCGGCATCTGAGCGCCGAAGAGCTCGTCGCGAAGCATCGCCGACTCCCGCACGTGGAGTATGCGGAAATACGGCGAGAGGCCGGCGAATTCTTCGGCGCCGATGACCGCGTTGACGACGACCCCTGGGAGCGGCGCCGCCTCTGATGGCCACGCGCAGCCGGGACCGGCAGACGTCAGTCCCCGGTGAGGCGCTCCAGCCGTTCCAGGGCCTCGCCGTACTCCTCCACCAGGCCGAACACCACGTCCTTCGTCGACCGCACCTGGTTGGTGATCCCGATGATCTGCCCGGCGGGGAAGGTGGCCAGTTCGGCGACGTCGGAGCGGCCGATGCGGCGCAGGGCGTCCGAGACCAGCATGAACTGCAGGGGCATCGGCAGCGTGCCGGGCGACTCCTCCGACTCCCACGCCTCCGTCCACTCGTTCTTGAGCAGCCGCGCCGGCTTGCCCGTCCAGCTCCGCGACCGCACGGTGTCCCTGGACGTGGCCTCCAGGATGCGGCGCTTGGCCATCTCCGGGGTGTCGGCCTCCTCCACGGTCAGCCAGAGCGAGCCGGTCCAGACGCCCTCGGCGCCCAGCGCCATCCCCGCCGCCATCTGGCGGCCGTTGCCGATGCCGCCGGCGGCCAGGACGGGCACGTCCACGGCATCCACCACCTGCGGGATCAGCACCATGGTCGAGATCTCACCCGTGTGACCGCCGGCCTCGGTGCCCTGGGCGACCACCACGTCCACCCCGACCTCGACCTGCTTGAGCGCGTGTCTGGGTGTGGAGGCCAGGGCGGCGACCTTGACCCCGTGCGCGTGGGCGAGGTCCACCACGTCGGCGGGCGGCGGGCCGAGGGCGTTGGCCAGGAGGGCGATGGGGTGGCGGAGTGCGACCTCCACCTGCGGCCGGGCGGTGGCGTCCGTCCAGCCGAGCAGCACCTTGCCGGGGTCGGCGTCCGAGGACAGCGGCGGGACGCCGTGCTTGGCCAGGAGGTTCTCGACGAACGACCGATGGCCCTCGGGGATCATCGACTGCAGGCGGCCCACCAGCTCCTCGGGCGCGAAGTCGGCACCCTCGTAGGAGGCCGGCATGACGACGTCCACGCCGTACGGCCTGCCGTCCACGTGGTCGTCGATCCACTTGAGCTCCGTCTCGAGCTCTTCAGGGGTGAAGTAGAGCGCTCCGAGCACTCCCATGCCGCCCGCGCGGCTGACGGCGGCGACGACGTCCCTGCAGTGGCTGAACGCGAAGATCGGGAACTCGATTCCGAACATGTCCGTGACACGTGTCCGCATGGCCCGACAATACGTCCGCCGGATGGCGAACTGCAACGCGTTCTAGACTAGAACCTTCCGTCTGGTACCGACGGGTAACTTATGGCGATAACGTGTTCTAGTTTGGCCTACACCGGGCATGAAAAAGGGGCCCGCATATCGCGGGCCCCGGAATCAGGATTACTCGCCGCGGGGACGCCGGCCGAGGACGACGCCGGTCAGCACCAGCGCGGCGCCCACGATGAGCAGGACCAGCGGGATGATGTTGCGCAGCAGGTTGATCTGACTCTTGCCCGACTGCGCCTGCTTGACCAGGTCGCTGACGGTCTGGTCGGTCATCTTCGCGGTGCCGATGAAGGCCGCCGACCGCTCGATCCCGTCCTGGGTCTTCAGCACCTCGTGGCGCTGCACCTCCTGCTTGACCGGGGAGCCGGTGACCGGCTCGACCCAGAACGTGGTCTTGCCGTCGTACCAGCGGTCGACCTGCACGTCTCCGGTGGTGCCCGTCATGCCGAGCACGTTGGCGGGCGCACTGCGGGTCTCGGTCTTGGTCGGCGGGACGTTCTGCTCGAAGACGTAGACGGGCAGGCCGTTGACGTTGTCCTCACGCACGAAGGCGGCGTCGAACGCCTTGCCCGCCGTGCCGTTGAACACCTTGTACGTCTTCTTCTCCACGTCGAAGGGGAACTTGTAGACCTGCCCCTCCAGCGTGACCGGCTCCTTGTCGATGCTGTCCCCGCAGCAGTTGAGCGCCACTCCGGTGTAGCGGTCGAACGCGCTGCGGCGCTCGGAGAGGTCGATCTGCGGCCGGCTGTTGGTCACGTCGTTGACGACCGTGGCCTCGTCCCAGACCACCCTCTTGGAGTTGGCCTCCTTCACGTCCCCGCGGGTGGTGACGAAGATCTGGAGGTCACCGGTGAGGACCTTCAGGTCCTGGAGCGAGAAGTAGCGAGCACCCTTCGCCTCCAGTCGCGCGATGCCGAACTGGTCCGCGGGAGCGGCGATGATCTGGCCGGCCGCCCAGAATTTCAGCAGCGGCGCCAGCGCGATGAAGAAAGCCCCGAACCCGATGAGGACGAGCGTGGAGATACGACCCATCGAGGCCTCCGCCTTTGTAGAACGTGTTGTCGTCTAGCGCAATCGTCGAGCAACAAAGTATGACAGTGGGTGATGCGCGTCACTGGCGGCCATATCACCGCAATCAAATCGATAGAAACAGGTTCTATCGTGGTTTCCGCCGGCCGATCGAGAGGGTGTGAGCAGAGGTGAAGAGCAGGGATGCGGCCCTCGACGGCATCCGCGCGTTCGCCGCTCTGGGCGTCTGGCTGCTGCACGTCGGCAGCAACACCGGCGTCATGTACCGCGAGGGCATGTACGCCTGGATGCTGGCCCGCCTCGGCATCGCCGTACCCATCTTCTTCCTCCTGTCGGGCCTGCTGCTCTACCGCCCGTGGGCGCGCGCGGTGATCGAGAATACGCCACGCCCGAAGCCCCTGCTCTACCTGTGGCGCAGGGTGCTGCGGGTCATGCCGGTCTACTGGCTCGTGGTGGTGCCGGCGCTGTGGGCGTGGAGCTCGCCTGACTGGCTGGACTGGGTCAAGTGGCTGCTGCTGCTGCAGAACTACTTCCCCGGCGAGCAGGCGGCCGAGGGGCTGTACCAGATGTGGACGCTGCCCATCGAGATGGCCTTCTACGTGGTGCTTCCGGTCCTGGCCTGGCTGCTGCACAAATGGGCGCGCCGCGGCGGCAACGCGCCGGTCAGGCTGCTGGCGGGCATCGGGGTGCTGCCGGTGATCTCGGTGGTCACCGTGGTCGTGACGCGGGAGTTCGGGCAGGCGCAGCTCGCCCTGCTGCTGCCGTACCACCTGGTGTTCTTCGCCTGCGGCATGGCGATGGCCGTGCTGTCGGTGTGGATCGGGCACAGCAGGGTGATCGACGCGCTGACGCCGCAGCTCCTGGTGCTGGCCCTGCTGCTGTACGCCGTGCTGAGCACCGGGCTGGCCGGGCCGCGCACGCTGACGCTGCCGACCCTGTGGGAGTCGCTGCTGCGGATCAGCCTGGAGGCGGCGGTCGCGATGCTCCTGGTAGCGCCGTTCGCGCTGGCCCCCAGGGGCGACTCGCTCAGACACCGGCTGGTCGGCAACCCCGTGACCGCCTATCTGGGCCGCATCTCCTACAGCTTCTTCCTGTGGCACGCACCGCTGATCACGTTGCAGCTCAAGCTCACCGGGGCGCCGCCGTTCGGCGGTGACTTCCCCAGCGTGGCGGTGGTGTCGTTCCTGGGCACGCTGCTGCTCAGCGTCGGCAGCTACCATCTGATCGAGGTCCCGGCGCTCAAGCTCGGCCGGCTCCCGTCAGCACCTGCTCGGCCGCCGGCCGCTCCGGCTCCGGCGCCGGTCGCTCCGGCTCCTTGACGAGCTGGCCGAAGAGCACGCCCATGGCCGCGCAGGCGGCCAGCTGCGGCACCACGTCGAGCAGCAGCTCCTTGCCGGGCGACGCCATGGCCGCCGCCAGCGAGAGCGTGGCCACGCCGAAGACGGCGGCGGCCGCCCAGTGCGCGGGCAGGCCCTTGTCCCGCAGCACGAGCGTCACGAGCAGGGCGCCGAGGACGGCGAGCATGCCCTGCCAGTTCGCCACCCAGCCGCCGAACGCCAGAGCGAGCACGACGGCGTACGGCGCGCGCAGGTGCCGCAGCCGGGCGGCCGAGGCGGGGGCGGTCTCGAGCACATGCTCCGGGCGCGGGCCGCGCATGACCAGGGCGATCAGGGTCAGCAGGGCGATCCCGGCCAGGCCGAGGACGAGCGCGAGCCAGTAGGCGCGGTCCGGCACGTACTCAAGGCGCGCGGTCCCCGTGGTCCCGGCCGGCAGCTCCCAGCCCTGCTTCCAGCCGTCGATCCGCACGGGTTTGAGCGTCTTGCCGGCGATCTGTGCCCGCCAGCCGGCGTTGTAGTTCTCGTTGACGACGAGGAAGGAGTCCTTCGGCGCGGTCACCTCGACCTCGCGTACGGACGGCGTCCAGGTGCTCTGCACGGCCGCCCCCTCCACGCCGCGCGGTTTGCCGGGCAGCGCGCCTGCCACGAGGTCGTCGATGGCGAACGACTCCCAGCCCGCGACCCGCACCCGGTTGTCGCCGGCCGCGAGCCTGGCCTTCGAGCACCCGAAGATCTGCACGGGCCGCTGCTCCAGCAGGTCGGCCTGAGTGCCGGCGACCTTGGTCTGGATGACCTGCCCGTTCACCTCGATCCTGGGGCCGGAGCCGCAGGCGAGCCTGAGCGGGACGCCGGCGAGCCTGCCCACGGGAGCGACGCCGGGCACCACGATCTCGGTCACCTGCAGCCGCTTCGAGATCGGCGTGAAGCGGAGCTGGAGCCGCGAGGTGGACAGCGGTTTGAACGTCAGGAGGCCGCGCGGATCGACCCGTCCCGCGCGGACGGCGCCGCGGTCGCCCGTCACGACCACGTCGAGCGCCTGCTTGTCGCCTCCGGGGCGGCCGATCCGGACCTGGGAGATCGTCCGCCTGCCCTTCCAGGCGATGGCGAGCGCGGGCTGGGCGTCGTCGGTGGCGGGGATCCAGGTGGTGCTCGCGTCCCCGTCGAACGCCGACCGGGGCGAGACCACCGCGTCCAAGGTGAGCTGGGACGAACCGGTCACACTGGTCAGGTCCGCACTGATGCGCGTGAACCGGTCGGCGAGCACCGGATCCTTCAGCACGGCCGATCCCCGGACATTCACGGTCGCGGCGGAACCGGCCGTGAAGGTCCGGTCGAACCCGGTCTCCTCCCCCGGCTTGGCCAGCGCCGTCGCGTTGCAGATCCACCGGTACTGGTTGCGCATGCAGGCGGGCCGCTCGTCGAGCCCCCGGTCCATGACGAACACGTCGCCGCCCTTTCCCGGCAGCCTGATCGTGCGCTCCGGCGTGACGCCGGGGATGGACAGCTCGACGATGCCGACCCGCTGCCCGTAGCTCCACTCGCCGGACACCGTCTTCAGCACCTTGACCCGCACCCAGCTCGTGGGCCCGTCGGGGACGCGCAGCCGCTGCGGCTCCGTGATCCGCCGCACGTCCTGCGCCAGGCTCCCCGACTCGGTCTCCACGGCCACTCGCTTGATCGCCTGGCCGAGCAGCAGGTCGGGGGCGAGCATCACCTGCACGTACGGGATCCGCATCCGGTTGGGCAGGTCCACGCGGAGCCATTCGCCCTCGGCGGGCTTCGAGCCGTCGCTCTCCCAGCCCGTCTGGCCGTTGCCGTCCATGGCCGCCCACGGGCCCCGTCCCGTCGTGCTGATCCCGGCGATCGCATACGGGTCGGCGACCGAGGAGGAGGCCGACACGCCGGCGATGCCGTCGTACTCGGCGGTGGCGGAGTCGTCCAGCCAGCCCTTCTCCAGCAGGTCCAGCGCCCTGACGCCGGAGAAGTCCGCCTTGCTGTCGGCCGTCAGCGTGGGCGACCAGTTCGACCTGATCTCACCGAACGAACGCTCGCGCAGCCGCAGCGCGTCGCTGACCACGGTCGGCGCCTCCCGCTTGCCCGCGTCGCCGTTCACCAGCACCGGGCCGTCGCCGAGCAGGCCGAGGTCGCCCATCGCGAGCAGCGAGTCCGGCCCGCCGCGCACGGCGAGCGCGTCGGCCACCGGCTGCACCGAGACCAGGTCCGAGCTGCCCGTCACCTCGTACAGGTCCAGCGCCGGGAACGGCGCGTCCAGCGACTCCACGGCGTCGTCGGTCTCCTTGTCGCCGACGAGCTCGCCGAACGAGCGCACCCGCTTGATGCCGGGCGATTCGCGCAGTGCCTCGAAGATCCGCGCGGGCCAGGCGCCCTGGAGGTTCGCCCTGTTCAGGTCGTTCCTGACGAGCAGGTAGCGCACGCCCATCCTGCGCAGCACGGCGGTCAGCCCGGCCGAGCCGTGGCCCGCGGTGAGCCGCTGATCGATGGCGTCGAGCAGCCTTGTCAGGCCCACCGAGCCCGGGGGCGTGATCTGCCTGGTGGTCCAGCGGGCCGTGGACAGCGCCTGCATGGGCTCGTCCATCGGCCGGCCCCAGACGTACTCGCCGAACTTGGCGCCCGGCACGATCAGGACGCCGTCGTCGCCGGCGTTCTCGTCGAGCCAGGCCGCCGCCTCCCGCCAGTGCGCCGGCACCTGCTTGAAGTCTCCGGGCGCGGCCAGGCCCTGGTTGAACACGGGCAGGACGAGGGCCGCGAACGCCACCGCCGACACCGTACGCAGCGGCAGCCTGGCCCTCACGAGCAGATGGGCGAGCCCGAAGGAGAGCGCGAGGCGTACCAGCGGGTCGAACTTCCGCAGGTTGCGCAGCGGCGCGAGCGGGCCGTCGAGCAGCCAGCGCACCGGCTCCGCCACGACCGGCTCCAGAGCGCTGATGTGCCCGGCGACCAGCGCCGTCACGCCGACCAGGAACAGCGCCACCACGAACCCCCTGGCGGGCAGGTCCCGGCGGGACAGCCCGGCCAGGCCGAGCGCCGCCAGCACGCCGGTGACCACGACCATGGCCGCGGAGGTGGCGATCGCGAAGCCCGGCGGCTGGTCGAAGACGCCGTTGACCGGCAGGTAGCGCACCCAGTCGGAGGCGCCGCGCAGGACGTTCGTGAGCGAGGTGACCTGGGTGGTGGTCTCGGAGGTCTCGGTGTACGGCAGGAACGAGAACGCGTATCGGCCGACGAGCAGCAGCGGCAGCGTCCAGAACAGGGTGGCGACCGACACGGCCCCCGTCCACCAGGCGAGCAGCCGCCAGCGCGGCACCGGGCGCGGTCTGGTGAGGATGTAGACGACGGGGGCGACGAGCACAGCCAGCACGGCGACCGCGTTCACGCCGCCGCACAGCGCCACGGCCAGCGCCGACCTGACGGCCCCGCGGGCCCGCTGGCCCGTCTCCGAGGCGGTCAGCAACGGGATCAGGATCCACGGCAGCATCGCGGCGGGCAGCCACTCGATCGAGATCTCACCGAGGATGGACAGCGTCCGCGGGGCCAGCGCGTACGCCAGCGCGCCCACGATGCGCGTGCCTTCTGTGCCGATGCCGAGTTGCCTGCTCAGCCGCTCCACACCCAGGAACGCCACGCACATCAGCAGCGTCAGCCAGAGCCGCTGCGTCACCCACGGCGTCACGCCGACCAGGTCGCCCAGGGCGAAGAACGGGCCCATCGGGAAGATGTAGCCCGCGACCTGGTTCTGGAGCTGGCCGAAGTGCTGGATGTCCCACAGGTGGGAGGCGCGCTCCAGCCAGCCGAGCGGGTTGAGCGCGAGGTCCATCTTGGTGTCGGAGATCAGGTTGCCCGGTTTGGTGGTGAACGCCAGCACTGCGAAGCCGAGGCAGCACACCACCAGCCACCACCGCCGCCGCACCCGCCCACTGACCGGCTCCCCGGCCGCGCCACGCCCACCCTTCCCACTGACCGGCTCCGCGGTCGTGGCACGCGCACCTGCCGGCCCTCCGGCCACCGCGCCCTCGCCCGGCGCCGGCCCGCTCCGGGGCCGCCCGGCCACGAGCCGATCGGTGCTCGCAGCGCCTGCCACGTCTCTGGCTTCCTGGCCCGCAGGCGCCACTCGCCTGATCGCCGCTCGCCGAGCCACGAACCAGTTGACGGCCGACTGGGGCACGCGCGGCTCGGTCCCGCGCCCGTCGGCGGGGCGCGGCGGCGTGGCACGCCGGTCACCGGAGGGCCGCGCACTCGCGCTCCCATCGGCGGGCGGCTGGGCGGGAGGGGACTCGTCAGTGGAGGACGGCGGCGGCGCACCCCCATCAGCAGGCGGCCGCATTCTCGGCCCCCCGCCGGCGGGCGCGCCAGGCGCCGATGGAGGGGGCGCGGAGGCACCGGACTCCGACGGAGAAGGCGTGGGCGCGCCGGGTACAGGCGGCGTGGTGGCGGGCGTGTCGGGTGGCGGCGGCGTCGCGTCTGGGGCCGGTGGCTCGGGTTTGGGGCGGCCGGTGCCCGGGCGGCCGGCCACCAGGCGGTCGGTCGCCGGCTGCTTGGCAGAGCGTCCGGCCACGATCCGGTCGATCGGCGGCTTGCGCGTCACCACGCCTCCCAGCCCGGCTCGAGGTCCTGGCCCAGCATCAGCGCGGTGAGGCGCTGCGCGCTGCGGTCCCAGGAGAAGCGGTCCGCCCATGCCCGACATTTCACGGCATAAGTCTGGTCCAGCTCAGTGAGTGCCGCGGCTACGCCCTTGGCCAGCTCCGTGCCCTCGGGCAGCAGCCACCCCGTCTCCCCATGCCGTACGGCATCACGGAGCCCGTCCACGTCGAACGCCACGGTCGGCACCCCCAGCGCGGCCGCCTCGAGCACGCTCAGGCCCCATCCCTCACCTTGCGAGGTGCTCACGTGCACCCACGCCCGCTCGACCACCCGCGCCTTCTCCTCCTCCGGCAGATAGCCGTGCAGTATGACGCCCTCAGGCAGCCGGGCGCGCAGCCGCTCCTCCTCGGGCCCGCGGCCGATGATGTCCACCGCCAGGTCCGGCCAGCGCTCCCTGAGCTCGGCCACGGCGTCGAGCAGGAGGTGAACGCGTTTGTGCGCGACGAGCCGCCCCAGGCAGACGAGCCGCGGCGCCGGGCTCTTCACGACATCACCGGGCCGGGCGACGCTCACCCCGTTCGGCACGATGTGCACAGGACCGTCCCACCCGAGCCGCTCCCGCATGGCCCGTACCGTGGACGGCGACACGGCCACGCTCGCATGCCGCCGGTAGCTCCACCGGGCCGCCGGCCCCTCCAGGAAGCGCCCGAACGCCGCCAGCCACCGCGGCAGGTGCAGGCCGAACTGCCGATCGTGCACGTGGTGCACGACACAGAGCACCCTGGTACGCCGCCGCACGACCCACGGGGTGAAGAACGGGATCCCGTTCTGGCAGTCGAGCACCACGTCGAAGCGGCCGCGCCGGAGCAGCAGCCAGCAGAGCACCAGCGGATAGACGGTGAACACTCCGCCCATCCGCACGATGCGCACCCCGTCGACGGACTCCCCCCGGCCCTGGCCCGGCGCTCGCGCGGTGACGAAGCACACCTGGTGGCCCGCGCCCACGAATCGGCGGGCCATCTCCCAGGCGAACGTCTCAGCACCGCCCGCCAGAGGATGCCAGGGGTCACGCCAGTTGACGACAGCGATTTTCACGGATATCCGACGGGGTCGAGCGGCGGTTCCCAGGCCGGGTCGGCGGCGGCACGCGGCCGAGCGCGCAGCCGCAGCCAGATCCGCCCGAGCTCCACCACGATGCCGAACGTGTGCCGGGCCGGGGAGAAGCGCGAGCCCGGCATGTCGTGCCAGCGCACGGGGATCTCCTTCACCGCCGCGCCGTGCCCGACGCAGCGCGCGAGCAGCTCGACGTCGAAGGCGAAGCCGGGGGTACGGAGCAGGGCGGCGATCTCGCGGGCCAGCACCCCGTCGAAGAACTTGAACCCGCACTGGGTGTCGCTCACCCCGCGCACCAGCGCGCCGGCCAGCGCGCGGAACGCGAAGGCACCCAGCTCGCGGACCTTGCTGTGGCGGTTCTCGACGTGGGAGTCCAGGTGCGCCCTCGACCCGACCACCACCCGCTCTCCGGACAGCAATTGCCCGAAGGCGATGTCGATGGCGTCGAGGTCGGTGGCCATGTCGGCATCGACGAACCCGACGAACGGGGCGCAGGTGTCGAGCAGTCCGGTACGTACGGCGGCTCCCTTCCCGGGAGCCGGACACCGGATCAGCCGGACCGCCACAGGTCCACGCGGCCAGTCCCTGACGATCTCGGCCGTGCGGTCCGTGCTGTTGTTGTCGACCACGATGACGGCGGTCGGGAACGGCATGCGGGCAAGCTTCGCGCACAGCTGCAGGAGGCCCCCGGGAAGTCGTCGTTCCTCGTTGTGAGCGGGAATGACGATCTCAAGCAGTGGTGGTCGGCTCGTCCCCTCGTCCCCATGCGGAGAGGGCGGCATGTCGGCTCGGGTTACCGGTCGCCGTAGAAATAGAGAGGCTGGTTGACCGGCGTGGCTGTGGCGCCGGTGAGAGAGACCGTGGTGACCGTCGCCACGAGCGCCGCCACGGCGACGCCGATGATCGCTGCTAAGAGGATCTTTATCACGGGGGGTTCCTCCTCGAGCGGACAAATGGTGCGGGTCCGTCCCAACCTAGAACCAATTCTTGCTACTCGGAAGTAGCTCTACGAAATCTTTATAAATCCCCTGATCAGGGCACATGTCGAGACGGCACGGGACCGTCGAACCGGTAGAGCCGCAGGTCACCCGTACCGACCAGCGGCCTTGCGCTCTGTAGCCATACGCCGAACCGTTGCCGCTCTTCAACTGTCCCCGCGTTGACTATCACGTAGCGAAATCCCGCTGCGGGAAGATCGGGCGAGGGCCCTTCTAGTACGTGTTCTACCGCCTGGGCGCGCGAGTCCTCGCTCTTCACGACTATGTCGCCCACCCGTACGACGTCATTGGAGACCACCCGCCGCCCCGGCACGGCGAAGAAGCGCTGCGCGGGATCCAGCACGGCGCGCCCCCCGTTCCACGGGAACCGCCGGTAGGACTCGAACGGCAGCACCAGCACATCCCCTGGCTCCCGATCGCGCCGGATCACCTCACGCGCGGCGGTCCAGCCCTCCGGATAGGAGACGGCCCCCAGCATCCCGAGCGACCCCCAGGCCATGGTGGGCAGCACGGCCACCGGCACCAGCGCCATCGCGGCGACCCACACCCGCTCGCGCGCGACCGACTCCACGAGCAGCCCGATCCCCAGAGCCGCCACCAGCGCCAGCGGCGCCACGAACTGCTGGGCGTCCCTGAACACCGCGAACCCGCCCCACACCCCCACCAGCCACGCAAATGCCTCCCGCCCAGCCCCGGTGACGCCCGCGCACGCGATGCCCAGCCCGGCCAGGGCCGCCGCAGCCAGGCCCTTCTTGTACGGCACATCTCCCCGCAGGAAGAACACGACCCCGGCCAGCGTGAGCAGCAGCCTGGCCGCCGCCCCGGCAAAGGCGCCGTAACCAGGAGGAACCGCGTACGCGTTCCAGATCCCGCCCAGCGACAGCAGGCTCCCCACCGCGCCGAACGGCGTGTCGGCCCTGGCCGCGAACGCGTACACGCCGACCGGGTCGCCGGCGATCCCCTCGGGCCGCAGCGCGGTGGGCACCAGCCACGGCAGGCTGAACGCCGCCAGCAACCCCGCCACCGGCAGGACCCGCCGAGCCACCGGAAGCGCCGTGATCGCGGTGACCGTCATCGCCGCGAACCCGCCGACCGCCGCGGGCAGCATGGCCGCCGCCACCCGCCGCCCCGTCCACGCGGCCCGCACCACCCACGGCAACCCGGCGTACCCGAGCAGCAGCGCCCACTGCCCCATCAGCAGCCGCTCGGCCACGTACGGGTTCCACACGTAGAACGCGCCCGCCACCAGCCGCGGCCCCAGCGACTCCGACGGCAGCAGCAGCGCGGCCCCCGAGCACCCCAGCACGAAGATCCCCAGCAGGATCGCCTTCTGCACCAGCTCGGCAGGGAGCACCAGCGACAGCACGGTCACCACGGCATCGCTCGGGACGACCCGCGCGGCCCCGCCCGCCAGCCCGAACGTCCACGCCGTGAACGACGGGTCAGGCACGAACACCATGTCCTGGAGCAGCGTGAAACCCCAGCCCAACGCGGGCCCGAGCGCCAGGCAGCCGAGCGCGAGCCCGAGGAGGGCGGAGGCCTGCCCGGCTCGGGGCGTGTGCGGCATCCCGCTATGACATCACAACCGTGCTACGGCCATTCCACGGCCGACCCCGACATGGTTGAGTCGTCGCGGGGGTGATGTTGAAGGTGGCTACAGCGGGGGCGCGCCAGTGGTCGCGCGGCGGCGACGCCGTGCTCGCCGCGGGCCTGGCGATGGTCGCGGTCCAGCTCGTGTGGAAGTTCGAGCTGGTCAGTCGGACGTACTTCCGCCAGGACGACTTCATGTTCATCGCCAGGGGGCTGGAGAGCCCGCTGTCCTGGGACTACCTCATGCGGGTCGACTTCGGCCACCTGATGCCGGGGGCGTTCGCGATCCACTGGGCGATGGGCCGGCTCGGCGTCTACAACGACGCCCTCGCGCACGTGCTCACGATCAGCCTGCAGGCGGCGGCCGGCCTGGCGCTGCTGCGGCTGCTGCGGCTGCTGTTCGGGACGCGTCCGGCGATCCTCGTCCCGCTCGGCTTCTCCCTGCTGACGCCGATGACGATCCCGGGGCTGTCGTGGTGGGCGGTGGTGGCCGAGACGCTGCCGTTCCAGATCGCGCTGCCGATGGCGCTCGCCTCCCACGTGCACTACACCCGCACCGGGCGCTTCAGGCACGCGGTGGCGGCGGCCGGGTGGACCGTGTTCGGGATGGTGTTCTTCGTGAAGGCGCCGTTCATCCTGGTGCTGGCCTTCGTGCTCACCCTCGGGTGGCTCGGCGGGCTGCGGCTGTGGCGGGGATGGCTGCTCTACCTGGGCGTGCTCATTCCGTACGCGGTGCTGTTCTTCCGTCAGCTGTTCACGTCGGTGCAGCTCACGAACGACACGTTCCGGCCCATGCTGCCCAGCGCCGAGGTCGCGGCGAAGTCGGCGTGGACGCTGCTGACCGGCTCCCTCGTGCCCACGTCGCTGGGCGGCCCCTGGCGGTGGCAGCCGATCGGCGAGGACTACGCGCTGGCCGCCACGCCGCCCGCGCTCGTCTGGGCGAGCCTGGCGGTCGCGGGCGTCGCCGTGGGCGTGTCCGTGATCTGGCGGCGGCGGGCCTGGCTGGCGTGGCTGACCCTGCTGGGCTACTTCCTGCTGGCGGACGTGGTGCCGATCATGCTGGGGCGGGTCGAGCTGCTCGGTCCCGATCTGAGCGGATTCGAGCTGCGGTACGTCTCCTCCACGGCCACGGTCGTGGCCCTGGTCATCGGGCTGGCGTTCATCCCGGTCCAGGGCGAGGAGCGGCCCTGGCGCCGCCCCGCGCTCCGGCTCAGGTGGGCATGGACGCCGGTGGCGGCGGTGTTCGCGGCGGGCTCGGTGTGGTCGGTCGCCGCCTACGCCGACCGTCCGCTCGGCGCGAACGTCAGGAGCTACGTGAAGACCGCCGGACAGGCGCTGGCACGCCTGCCCGCGGGCTCGGTCGTCCTGGACACCTACGTGCCTTCCAAGATCGCGTTCCCGGTCTTCTTCTACGACTACGCGCTGCAGTCCCGCATCCTCGGCCCGACCGCACCCCGCCAGATCACCTGGGTAAGAAGGCTCGCCGGCCCCTTGGCCCAGCCGCTGATCTTCGACGAGCAGGGCCGGCTGCGGCCGGTGGCGATCGACGGCGTCACGATCCCGTCCGGCGCCTCCTGCACCCCGGTCGGACGGACCGAGGTGCGCCTGCGGCTGCCCGTCCCGATCCCGGACGGCGAGCACACCGTCCAGATCACCTACCTGAACGGCGCACCGACCACCCTGGACGTGCGGCTCGGGGCGGCGCGGAGCACCGCCGTGCCCGCGGGCCGTGACCTGGGCACGACGTACGCGACGATCAGCGGTGGCGGGAGCGAGCTGGCCGTCCGCGCGGCCGGCCCCGGCTCCTGCGTCGGCGAGATCAAGATCGGCGTCCCGGTCCCGGCCGAGAACGTCGCGCCCGTCCCGCCGCAGCCCGTCCGCTAGTCCCTCGGCAGGCCCAGCATGCGCTCGCCGATGATGTTGAGCTGCACCTCCGTGGTGCCGCCGTAGATGGTCATCGCCCGGGTGGCGAGCACCGCCCGGTTCCAGTAGCCCGCGTCGCCGAGCTTCATGTCGGCGGCCACGACCGCCGCCGGGCCCAGCAGTTCGACCGCCGTCTCCGAGACGTGCTGGGCGTGGGAGGTGGACAGCAGCTTCCGTACGGAGGCGTCCGCTCCCGGCTCGGCGCCGGCCAGCTGCTTGAGCGTGACCCGCAGCGAGAGCGCGTTGATCGAGTGGCCCTCGCAGACCACCGCGGCCACCTGCTGCTCCTCGGCCGGCGTCAGCTCGCGGCCGAGCCGGCCGATCAGGCCCAGCAGGTCGGGCACGGAGGCGCCGGTGCCGCCGGAGCCGGACGACAGCGAGACGCGCTCGTTCGAGAGCGTGTTGCGCGCGACCTTCCAGCCGTCGCCGACCTCGCCCACAACCAGGTCGTCGGGGACGAAGACGCCGTCGAGGAAGACCTCGTTGAACAGGTTCTCGCCGGTCATCTCGGTCAGCGGCCTGACGGTGACGCCCGGGGCCTTCATGTCGACCAGGAAGTACGTGATGCCTTCGTGCTTGGAGCCGTCGCTGGAGTTGCGGGCGATGCAGATGCCCCACTCGGCCACGTGGGCGACGGAGGTCCAGATCTTCTGCCCGGTGAGCGTCCAGCCGCCCTCGACCTTCTCGGCCTTCATCTGCAGCGAGGCCAGATCGGAGCCGGCGCCCGGCTCGGAGAAGAGCTGGCACCAGATCATCTCGCCGCTGAGCGTCTTCGGCAGGAAGCGCTCCTGCTGCTCCGGGGTGCCGTACGCGGCGATGGACGGCACCACCCACGCACCGATGATCATCGCGGGCAGCTTGACCTTGGCGGCCTTGAGCTCCTGGGCGATCAGCACCTGCTCCAGCGGCTTGGCGTCACGGCCCCACGGCCTGGGCAGGTGCGGCATGACGAAGCCGCGCTCGGCCAGGGCCCGCTTCTGCTCCTTGCCCTCCAGCTGGGCGATCTCCGCTATCTCGGCGCGGATCGACTCGCGCAGGTCCTCGGCGTCCTCGGGCAGGTCGATCACCATCTCGCGGGAGACGCCCTGCAGGGCCAGCTCGGTCACCTTCGCGGCCCACTCGGCCGACGAGCCGAGCAGGGCACGCAGCGTGAGGGCGCGGCGGTAGTAGAGGTGGACGTCGTGCTCGAAGGTGTAGCCGATGCCGCCGAACGTCTGGATGGCGTCCTTGGCGCACTGGACGGCGGCGTCGGGGGCCATCACGCCGGCGATGGCGGCGGCATAGTCCAGCTCTCTCCCATCCGCCCTGGTGGCGTCCCAGACGGTGGCCCGAGCCTGCTCGAGGGCGACGAGCATGCGGGAGAGCTTGTGCTTGATGCCCTGGAACTGGCCGATCGGGCGGCCGAACTGGACGCGTACCTTGGCGTATTCGGCGGCGGCCGTGACGCACCAGGAGGCCAGGCCCGCCGCCTCGGCGCCGAGCAGGATCGCGGCGATGTTGCGCACGTCGGAGCTCTGGACGCCGCCCAGGATGCCCTCGGCGGGCACGACCACCTCCGACAGCTCCACCTTGGCCACCGGCCTGGTCAGGTCGAGGGACTTGACCGGGGTGACGGTGGCGGCGGAGGCGTCGACGAGGACCCATTCCTCGCCGTCGTCCGTGGCGACCGGCAGCACGAGCGCGTCGGCCAGCGAGCCGCCGAGCACGTGGTCGGCGACGCCGGAGACGACCAGGGAGCCGTCCTCCGTGCGGGTGCCGGTCAACGTGCCGGTCAGCGCGACGGCGCCGGTCAGCGTGCCGTCGGCGAACGACTCCAGGTGCTCGGGACGCTTCGAGGCGTTGATCACGGCACTGGCCAGCACGGTCGGCAGGTAGGGCCCCGGGGCCATGCGCTCGGCCAGCGCCTCGACGGCCACGGCCGTCTCCAGCAGCCCGTAGCCGGAGCCGCCGTGCTCCTCGGGCACATGCAGGCCGAGCAGCCCCTGTTCGGCGAGGCCCGGCCAGAACGCGGGGCGGGTGTCCGCCCCGGCACGCAGCAGCTCCGACCGGATGTTCCGCTCGGCCCAGCCGCTCACCGACTCGCGGAGCGCCTCGTGCTCCTCGCTCAACCCGATCGCCATGCTCATCCTCCATGCCAGGTCCGGCCATCACCCAGAACCATATTCTAGAGGATGCTTCTGGGCCTAGAGCGGGCGAACCTGTTCCACAAGGGTGTTGATGTCGCGCCAGTGCTTCTTGTGCGCCTCGGGGATGGAGGCCAGGAGCATCGCGGGCTTGGTCTTGCCCACCTCGACGACCGTCACCATGGCCTGGGCGACCTGCTGCTTGCCGCTGAGGGGATAGGTGACCCGGTAGCCGAGCGTCCAGCCCTTGCCGACCGGGATCTTCTTGGAGGCGGTCCAGGCGAGCGTGGCGCCTTGGGGGTACTGCGTGGTGATCGCCCAGCGGGCGGCCTCGACGGCGAGCGCGCGGTAGTCGGCGTCCTTCGCGGGCTTCTTCGCGGGCGAGTCGCCCGGGAACATGGCCGAGGCGATCACCGTGGGCGGGACGGCCACCTTGCCGATGCGCTGCGCCATCGAGAACGGCGGGAACGACTTGGCCTTCCACGGCGCGGCCAGGCTGGGATAGCTGATCCCGGTGTTCTTGTCACTGACGATGCCGATGACCACGGACGCCGTGCCCGACAGCGTCGGGTACGTCCTGCTCGCCGGCGCCGCCGGCAGCGCGACCGGGCTCACGGTGCCGGTCGGAGCCGGGGCCGCGGATCCGGCGGAGGCCGGTGCGGGAGCGACGGAGGGGCCCAGCTCGGCGGCCTTCTTGTTGGCGGGCACGTCACCGGAGAAGAGCATGAAGATCAGGAACACGGCCAGGACGGTGCCGATGATGGCGGCGACAAGGTAGACGACCTTCATCGGGATGTCGCCGATGCCACGCTTCGGCGGGTCCGGGATGGGCGGCAGCGAGGACAGCACACTGGCCGGAGGCGGCTGCTCCGGGACCTGCTGGGCAGGGGGTTGCTGCGCCGGAGGTTGCTGAGCAGGGAGCCGCTGTGCCGGTGGCCGGGGGATCTGGACCGTCTCCTCGGACGGCAGGACGATCTTGCGGAACGGGGTGGTGGGTGAATCGTGCGAGGGCACCTGGTCGCCGACATCCGCCATGACCTCGAGATTACGTCACAAGAGCGCATTCTGTAGGGTCTGCGGATATGAGGGGTTTCTACGAGATCGCTGTCAACGACCCCCAACGTCCCGCCCTCCTCGGCGACGCGGGCGCCACCTACGGAGAGCTGCTCGCCCGGGTCAACCAGGCCTCCAACGGCCTGAGGTCCCGCGGAGTCGCCCCCGGCGACCGCGTGGTCACCGTGCTGAAGAACGGGCTCGACGCGCTCACCATGATGCTCGCGACGTACCAGATCGGCGGGCACCTCGTCCCCGTGAACTGGCACTTCACGGCCGAGGAGATCGACTACATCGTGGCCGACTGCGGAGCCGCTGTGGTGGTCTCGCCGGACGCCCTCACGGTCGGCGAGCTCGTCTCCGGGCAGCCCGCCGACCCGCCCGCGCACCGGCGGGCCGGGTCCATGATGCTCTACACCTCGGGTACGACGGGGCGGCCCAAGGGAGTGCGGCGGCGGCTGCTGGACCTGACGCCGGAGGAGCTGTACCCGATCCTGATGCGGAAGAGCTGGCGGCATTTCGGGCTGCCGTTCGGCGGGGTGCACCTGGTGTGCTCACAGCTCTACCACTCGGCGCCGTACGGGCAGGCCATGATGGCGCTGCACTTCGGGCACTCGATCGTGGCGCCGGAGCGGTTCGAGGCCGCCGAGACGCTGCGGCTGATCGAGCGGTATCGGGTGACGAATGCGTTCATGGTGCCCACGATGTTCCACCGGCTGCTGGGGGTGCCGGAACGGGAGTCGTACGACCTGTCCTCCCTCACCCACCTCTACCATGGGGCGGCCCCCTGCCCGCCGGCCACCAAGAAAGCCATGATCGACTGGCTCGGGCCCGTGCTGTGGGAGTACTACGGCTCCACCGAGGCGGCCGTGGCCACCATGGTGTCGTCGGAGGAGTGGCTGGCCAGGCCCGGCACGGTCGGCAGGGCGCTGGACGGGAAGACGTTCACGATCGTCGGGGAGGACGGCCGGGAGATGGAGGCCGGATCGCCGGGGCTCGTCTACATCGGCGGGATCAGCCGGTTCGAGTACCACGGCGACCCGGACAAGACGGCGGCGGCGATGCGCGGGCAGGCCTACACCCCGGGCGACATCGGCTATCTCGACGAGGACGGCTACCTGTTCCTGCTGGACCGGCGGACCGACCTGATCATCTCCGGCGGGGTCAACATCTACCCGGCCGAGATCGAGGCCGTACTGCTCGAACATCCTTCCGTGGCGGACGTGGCGGTGATCGGCGTGCCGGACCCGGAGTGGGGCCAGAAGGTCGTCGCGCTCGTGCAGCCGGCGGCCGGGGTCACGGGCTCGGACGAGCTCACGCGTGAGCTGCTGCGGCACTGCGAGCCCCGGCTGGCCAGGCTCAAGCACCCGCGCGTGATCGAGTACCGCGAGTCGTTGCCGCGCACGCCCACAGGCAAGCTGAGCAGGCGCAACGTCCGGGAAGCGTATCTTTCTGGCTGAGGGGGCACACTCCTGCCATGAAGAGGATCGTCGCGGGACTGGCCACCGCTGCCGTGCTGCTCACCGGCTGCGGACCCGCTCCCACGTCCAGAGCCACATTGTCGGGCTCGCCCACTTCATCGCCGGCCGCTTCGTCCCCGTCACCGGGTTCGCCCTCCCCGATGTCGCTGGAGTCCCTTGAGGCGGCCTACGAGGACGTCATCGCCAACGTGCTGCCCTCCATCGTGCAGATCAACACCAAGGTCGGGCTTGGGTCCGGCATCGTGTACGACACCGCCGGACACATCATCACCAACGCCCACGTGGTCGGACAGTCCACCAAGATGGAGGTCACGATCGCCACCGGCGGCGCCCCGCGCTCGGCCAGGCTGGTCAAGTCCTTCGACGCGGGCGACCTCGCGGTGATCAAGGTGGACCACCCCGACGGGTTGCGGCCCGCGAAGTTCGGCGACTCGGCCAAGGTGCGGGTCGGGCAGATCGTGCTCGCCATGGGCAACCCGCTGGGCCTGTCGGGCAGCGTGACGAACGGGATCGTCTCGGCCATCGGCCGTACCGTCTCCGAGCCACAGGAGGAGGGCTCGCCGGGCGCCACGATCGCCGGCGCCATCCAGACCTCGGCCGCGATCAACCCGGGCAACAGCGGCGGGGCGCTCGTGGATCTGTCGGGCCGGGTGATCGGCATTCCCACGCTCGCCGCCACCGACCCCGACCTGGGCGGGGGCACCGCGCCCGGCATCGGCTTCGCGATCCCGAGCAACACCGCCACCGACATCGCCGCCCAGATCGTCAAGCAGGGCAGGGTCACCAACAGCCACCGGGCCGCGCTCGGCATCAGGGGCAGCACGGTGATCGGCTCGGACGGGAGGCCGACCGGGGTGGGCGTGGTAGGCGCCGAGCCGGGCGGGGCCGCCGCCAAGGCCGGGATCCGCGCCGGTGACCTGATCGTCTCGATCAACGGCAAGAAGACGCCGACGATGGCGGTCCTGGCGGAGACCATCGCCACCCTCAAGCCCGGCGACCAGGCCAAGATCGGCGTTCTCCACCCGGACGGGAGCACGAAGACGGTCACCGTGACCCTTGGCCAGCTACGGAGCGACTGACGCCCCCGCAGTCACTGCTTGGCGGTGAAGACGACCTCCACGCGCCGGTTCTGGGCGCGGTTCTTCTCGTCGGGCTTCCCGTCCACCAGGTTGGGCCGCTTGGGCCGGCTCTCGCCGTACCCCCGAGCCTCGAGGGTCACGCCCGCTCCGGCGAGCAGCCCGCGCATGGCCGCCTCGACGGCCTGAGCCCGGCGCTGCGACAGCGTGACGTTGTACGCCTCGCTCCCCTGGTCGTCCGTATGTCCCTCGATCTTGACCACCCCGCCCGCCCCGTCGGCCTTCACCTTCCCTGCCACCTGCGAGAGCCGCTGCCTGGCCTTGGCGGTCAGCTGCCACTTGTCCAGCGCGAACAGCACGTCGCTGGTGAGCGCGACCGTCACCTGGCGTCCCTGCTTGGTCTCGCTCTCGGTCCCGTCCAGCGACTCGACCTCGCCGATGATGTCCTCGACCGGCAGCACCAGGTCCTCCACGGCCCCGGTGGCGTCGGCGGGCGGACTGGGCGCGGGGGTGGGGGACAGGACGAGTGCCAGGGCGACGCTAAGAGATCGGAACATCGGTCAACACACCGATCATGGGCATCTCGATGTTGATCTTCGTGACGTCCGCGGGAGGAGCGGCGAAGACGGCGTACAGCGTGGACGCCTCCCCCTTCTCCAGCCACTGGCCCTGGGTGCCGGAGCAGACGCACTTGGCGTTCTCGTCCGTGCCGTTGCGGGCCACCCGGTAGCGCTTGGCGTTCACCGGGTCGATCAGCGAGACGCCCGCGACCGAGAAGTCCAGTGGGGCGGTGCCCATGCCGTTGTGCAGGCCGACCTTGCCGTCGAGCGAGGTGACCGTCCAGTTGAGTGTGAGCGTCCTGCCCTGGCGCTTGAGCGCGATGATGTCGGCCCGGGCCTTGCCGTGCTGACCGCCCGCGTACACGTCGGTCTCGCGGGAGGCGATCACCTTGGTGTCCTGCGGGGACGTGCTCTGCTGCGCCTGCGCGGGAGTCGTCGACGGCTGCTTCTCGGTGGGGGTCTCGGCGACGGCCTGCGACGGCTGCCGCTCCTCGCCGCCACCGCCCTGCCGGCCGGGGAGCACGCCGCAGCCCGCCAGCGTGACGGCCGCGACAGCCAGCGCGATCGTCTTTCGCATTCTGTGATCACCTTCGTCGTCCGGGGGTATGGCCCTCACCGTAGGGAAGCGACGTTCAGGATCCGCATAGTCGCCTATATCCGCTGACCACGCCGCCTACGGGCCTCCTGCGCGAGCCGTTCGGCGCCGGCCCGGCCCTGCTCGTCACCGAGGCGGTCAAACTCTCCCATAGCTCGCGTAAGCGCCTCAACCGCCTCATCAATGTCGTCGTGGTCGAGCGCGGCGTGGGCGAGCGCCATCAGGGCCTGCGCGGTGCCCCTGCGGTCGCCGTACGAGACGAAGATCTCCAGCGACTCGCGTACGAACCCGGCGGCGGAGCCGGGCGCTCCTTCCGCCCTGGCGATCTCGGCCAGGACGAGCAGCGCCGCCGCCTCGGGCAGCCGGTCCCCCAGGCGGCGGTTGATCCGCAGCCGCCGCTCCACGCAGTCGCGGGCCTGGGCGCGCCTGCCGGCGCCGAGGTGCACCCGAGCCAGGTCGAGCAGCGCCTCCGCCTCGCCACGCGGATCCCCGAGGTCCTGGTAGGCGCCCAGGCTCCGGTCGAGCGCGCCGACGTCCCGGCGCAGCGCGCCCAGCGCACGTAAGGCGTCGGCCCGGCCGCGCCGGTCCCCGGCCTCCTCGAAGACCCGCAGGGCCCGCACGAACGCCTGCTCCGCCTGCTCCGGCCGGGCCTGGACGAGGCCCAGCCTGAGCGTGATCCTGGCCAGCTCCAGCCCTTCCACCAGCGGCTGGGCCGCACGGAGCGCCGCGGCCGCCGCCTCCGTACGGCCCTCGGCCCTGTGCAGGTCGGCCAGGCCACGGAGCAGGAGCGCCTCGCCGTGCCGGTGGCCCACCGCCCTGGCCGCGTCGAGCCCGGTCGCCGTGGTCATGTGCCAGTCGTCGTGGTGCGCGCCCAGCTCGAACAGCGGCGTCAGGTAGAACGCCAGCCGCCAGGCGGCCTCGTACAGGCCCGCCCGGGAGAAGTCCTCGACGGTCGCCACCAGGAACCGGCGCTCGGCGCTCAGCCACCGCGCCTCCTGCCGCAGCCGGCCGGTCTCCAGCCCATGACCGACGGCCCTGGCCCCGGTCCCGGCCCCGGGCGGATGGACCTCGGTACGGCCGGTGCCGGGCTCGGCCGGGAGGAGGGCGGCTCTGGCCTGCCTGGTCCGTTCGAGGATCGCGCCCGCCCTGGCCGCCAGCACGCCTGCCGCGCCGCCGTCCTCCTCCGCGAGGCGCTCGGCGGCGTAGAGCCTGGTCAGGTCGTGCCACCCGTACCGCTCCTGACCCGCCTCGTCCAGGCCGCGCGACTGCAGCAGCCCGGCCTCGGCGAGCGGCTCCAGGTCCGCGTCGAGGACCCAGGACGCGAAGTCGGGCGCCGTGAGCGCGCCGAGCCCGCGCAGCAGCCGTCGCTCAGGGTCCGGCAGGCCCCGGTAGCCGAGCGCCAGGCTGCCCCGTACGGCCAGGTCGCCCGCGCTGAGCTCGTCGAGCCTGCGCCGCTCGTCCCCGAGGCGGCCCGCCAGATGGTCGAGCGTCCACCCCGGTTTCCTGGCCAGCCGGGACCCGGCGATGCGCAGGGCCAGGGGCAGGTGGCCGCAGAGCCGGACGATGCGCCGGGCGGCCTCGGGTTCGGCGCGTACCCTGTGGTGCCCCGCCACCTCGCCGAGCATCGCCACGGCCTCGTCCTGGCCGAGGACCTCCAGCTCGTACGCCCGCGCCGCCTCCAGCCCGGCCAGCGGCGACCGGCTCGTCACCAGGGTGATGCTGCCGGGACCTGTCGGCAGCAGCGGGCGCACCTGGGCCTCGTCGGCGGCGTCGTCCAGGACGACGAGCAGCCTCCTGCGGGCCGTCATGCTCCGGTAGAGCCGCACGCGCTCGTCCAGTGCCGGCGGGACCGCGCCGTCCGGGCAGCCCAGCGAGCGCAGCAGGTCCTCCAGGACGGCGCCCGGCGGCCTGGCGCCGAGCGAGGCGTAGAGGCGGCCGTCCGGCCGCTCGATCGCGGTGGCCGCGTGTACGGCGACGGCCGACTTCCCGCAGCCCGGCGGGCCGTGCAGGACGAGGTGCACGGGCGCGGACGCGTGCTCGCGGGCCATCAGGACGATCCAGTCGAGGACGCGCTGCCGGCCGACGAAGTCGGAAATGTCGGGCGGCAGCTCATCGACCGGCTGCGAGTGCCGGCCGGCCGGTGTCACCGAGCCGCCCTCGTCGCTCAGGACCCGCTGGTGTGCGGCGGTCAGCTCGGCGCCCGGCTCCAGACCCAGCTCGTCCACCAGCGTCCTGCGCGCGTCCTGGTACGCCCCGAGCGCCTCCGACCTGCGTCCCGCCTGGTGGAGAGCCTCGATGAGGCGCACCCAGGCACGTTCGCGCAGCGGATGCGTCCCGACCAGCGCCCGCAGCTCCCCGACCGCCTCGGCGCCCCGGCCCAGCCGCAGCTCCAGCTCCACCCGCTCCTCCAGCGCGGTCAGGCGCAGCTCCTCCAGCGGTACGGCGTGCCCACGGCGCAGCGTGGACGACTCGACATCGGCCAGCGCCTGCCCCCGCCACAGCCCCAGTGCCGTCCTGAACGTGCCGGCCGCCTCCTCGACCCGCCCCGACCCGCGCTCCTGCCTGGCCGTGGCGACCAGCCGCTCGAACCGGTGACAGTCGACCTCGTCGCGCCCGACCTCGAGCAGATAGCCGCCCGGCACCGTGCGGATGCCGTCCACGAGCTTGCGCAGCGCGCTGACGTACACCCTGAGCACCGAGCCCGCCGACGCCGGTGGCCGGTCGTCCCAGACGACGGAGACCAACCGCTCGACCGGCACCGTCTCGCCGGCCGACAGCAGCAGCGCGGCCAGCAACGCCCGGTGCTTGGCCGGTCCCGGCGCCTGCCCGCCGTCGATCCGCAGCGGCCCGAGCACGCCGAAGCGCACGTTCACGCACCCCTCGGCTTCACTGGCCCGCCGGTCGGAGCGCGAAGGAGTCGAAGCGGACCCGCAGGTCGGCGGTGGCGGCGGAGGCGGCGTGGACGCCTGACTCGTTCGGGCCGTAGGGGGCGTCCGCGTCGGACGCCTCCGCGACCAGGCGTTCGTTCAGCCACATCCGCAGCGTCACCCTGCCCCCGCTCTCGCCGCATTCCGCCACGATGCGGTTGACTGCCGCGCTCTGTGTGCTCGCCGGGCCGTACAGGGTCCTGCCCCTGGTGCCCGTGCGGCGCTTGACGATCGTGACCTGGCCCGAACTGCTCACCCCGAACTCGTAGCGGTCTCCGGTGCTCGCCGAGCCATGGCACCACACACCGTACTCCCCGGACCCCTTCTCGAGGGCCGCCTTCGCGCTGACGATCACGCCGCCCTCCGGCTCCTGCCTGGGGGCCGACTTCCACAGCCGCCAGCCGGGCTTGACGGTCAGCTCGTAGCCGGTGCCCGACTGCCGGGCGGTCCCGCCCTGGGACTCGCCGACGGCCCACTCGCCGAAGCCCGCCTCGTACGGCCAGGGCTCCTGCCAGAGCGCCGGCACGGCCGCAGCGGCGATGGCGAGCACGAACGCCGCGGCCCCCGCGATCCACGGCCACCGCCGCCGCTTCCGCGCTACGGACATCGCGGGCGGCCGGTCCTGCGGCGCGGGGGACGTCTTGGAAGGCACAGACGCCACGGGCACCCCGGACGGCGCAAGCCGCACATCCGGCGGCGCGGGTCGGGGGCCGGGGGTCGCGGTGCCGCCCGTCCAGGTGCGTTCCACCACTTCGGTGGCGGCGGCCAGGCGGGTGCCGCCGACCAGGTCCGCCAGCAGTTGCTGTGCGGTCGGCCGCAGGCGGGGATCCTTGGCCAGGGTCCGCTCCACGACCTGCCTGATCCCCTCGTCGAGCCCGTCCAGCCTGGGCCCCTCCTGCGTGATCCGGTACAGGACCTCCCCGGGCGCCCCGCCGCCGAACGGCAGCCGCCCCGTCCCCGCGAACGCGATCACCCCGCCCCACGCGAACACGTCGGCCGCGGGCGTGAGCGGCTCACCGCGCACCTGCTCGGGCGCCATGAACGCGGGCGTCCCGAGTATCGCCTGGCTGGCCAGGCCGTCGTGCTCCACGAGCTGGGCGATGCCGAAGTCGATCACGCGGGGGCCGAGCGGCGAGAGCAGCACGTTGGACGGCTTGAGGTCGCGATGGATCACCCCGGCCCCGTGGATGGCGCTCAGAGCGGTGGCGATGCCCACCGCGAGCGCCTCCAGGTTCCCGCCCGAGAGCGGCCCCTGATCGTGTACGGCCCGCGCCAGGTCGGGCCCCTTGACGTATTCGGTGACGAGATAGGCGACGTCGCCGTCGATCCCCGCGTCCAGCACGGGCGCGGTGCAGAACCTGGCCACCCGGCGGGCCGCCGCGACCTCGCGCTCGAACCGCCGCCTGAACGCCGGATCACGGGCCAGCGCGGGATGGATGACCTTGACCGCGGCCAGGCCACCGGTGGGTGTGGACGCGAGATGCACCTCGCCCATGCCGCCGCTGCCGAGCAGGCGCCGCAGCGTGTACCCGCCTATGACCTCGTTCATCGCTGACACATTAGCCAGAACCCATTGTTTCCCGGACAGTCCGGACTGGCCTTACCCGGCCGCCTGCGTCAGCCGGTAGCGCGACGGCGGGATCCCGTACCGGTCGATGAACGCCTGCCGCAGCGTCTCCGCCGTCCCGAACCCGCACCGCACGGCCACGGACGCCATCGGCAGCGACGTGGAGGCCAGCAGGTGGGCGGCGGCCTCGGTGCGGGCCTGCCGGACGTACCGCCCCGGTGTGAGCCCCAGGTGCTTGAGGAACAGCCGGGTGAGATGCCGTTCGCTCACGCCCGCCTCGGCCGCCAGCGCCGGGGTGGTGAGGTCGTCGCGCAGGTGCGCGGCGATGTGCTCGACGGTCCGCTTGACCAGGCTGTTCGCGGGGGCGGGGGCGCTGACGAACATGCTCATCTGCGCCTGGTTGCCGGGCCGCTGCAGGTAGGTGACCAGGTTGCGGGCCACCTTGCGGGCCAGCTCGGTGCCGTTGTCCTCCTCGACGAAGGCCAGCGTGAGGTCGAGCGCGGCGGTGACGCCGGCGGACGTGGAGACGTTCCCGTCGCGGATGAAGATCGGGTCGGCGTCCACGGTCACCTCGGGGAACCGGGCCGCCAGGGTCTGAGCCTCCCCCCAGTGGGTCGTGGCGCGCCGGCCGTCGAGCAGCCCGGCCGCGGCGAGGATGTACGCTCCCGTGCAGACGGAGGCGACCCGGCGGCTCTCCCTGGCCAGCCTGCGGATGTGGCCGACGATGAGCGGGTTGGCTGCGGCGTCCTCGTGGCCGATCCCGCCGGAGATCACCAGCGTGTCGAGCGGCCCGGTGATCCGCTCCAGCGACTCCTGGGCCTGGACGACCAGCCCGGTGGCGGAGGTGATGGCCTGCCCGCCGGGTGTGGCCACGCGCACCTCGTAGTAGGGCGCGGCGCCCTGCCAGTTGGCGTCCTCCAGCGTCGAGGTGACGCATGCGATGTCGAGTAACGCCGCCGCGTGGTAGGCCACGACGACGACCCGTCGTCTCTCCATGGCCTCGACTGTAGGTCCGAAGGACAAAGAACCCAACTTCTCGGACATGCCCGGCCGCCTCCCTTGGCACCCGGCGGCGGCCCCGAGACAGTCGAGGCATGACGACACCGACAAGCACGGCCACCGGTCGCCGCTGGGGCCGGTTCGCCCTGCACTACGTCGAGATGATCATCGCCATGTTCGCAGGCATGTTCGCGCTCGGCATGCTCGAGTCGGCCCTCGGGCTCAGCATCTCCCACGACCGGCAGCCGGACCTCGCGTACCTGCTCATGGCGTTCAACATGTCGGTCGGCATGGCCGTGTGGATGCGGATCCGCCGCCACGGCTGGGCCTCGACCCTGGAGATGTGCGCCGTGATGTTCGTCCCGGTCGTGCCGCTCTTCCCCCTGCTGTGGCTGGGCGTCATCGACGGTGGGGCGCTGATGCCGGTGGCGCACGTGGCGATGTTCCCGCTCATGCTGGTGGCGATGGTGCGCCGCCTCGACGAGTACGCCGGCTGCGCTCACTGAGCGCCTTGCGGTAGCCGTCGAGCACGTCCTGCCGCAGCAGATGCCCGAACCCGGCCCGCTCCAGCCGCAGTCCCAAGGCCGCCGCGCTGATCCCCAGGGTCGCCGCGGCGGCGGGCAGGCTCCAGTCGTGCCCGGCCAGCGTGCTCAGCAGGTGACCGCGCCTGACCTGCGCCTCCGACAGCCTGAACGTCTTCAGATAGGCCAGCCGCCCGTCCGCGTCGGTGATCGTCTCGCCGATGTGGTTCTCGCTCTTCCGCTCGAACACGGGCAGGAACCGGCTCAGCGTGAAGCGGCCCAGCCGGTACACCTCCTCCACCCGCGCGGGGGCGCGGAGGAGGTCCGCGGCCATCACCGAGTCGTGGAAGCCGGCCCAGTCGCGTTCGGCCCGCACGGCCTCGGCCCGCAGGTCGCCCAGCGAGGAGACCACGCTCTCGTCGATCACCGCGGGGAAGTCTCTGACGGGATAGAACAGGGCGTAGTCGTAGATCAGCTCGCCGTACATGTCGCGGACGAGCGTCGGGTGCAGCGCCCGGTAGTCCTCAGGGTGAGGCACCACGAAGGCGCTGGCCAGCGCGTCACCGGCGTACAGCAGCAGCCCGCACTGCCCCGGGTAGATCTCGAACACCTTGAGCGCGTCCTCCAGCCCGCGCACCTCCGCCCCGATGTACGCGTCCTCGGCGCGGGACGACAGCCCGTGCGCGAGCGCCTGCCGTGACCACTCCTCCCACGCGACCACGGGACCGCCGAAGTGCAGCGCCAGGAACCCCTCCACGGCCAGGTGCAGCGGCAGGAACCTGAGCCTGCCCTTGTCCACCCGCCTGGCCATCCTGCGCCTGGTCCTGATGCACATGTGCTCCAGCGGCCGCCCGAGCTGAGTGCCGTACGCCGCCGCCGGGGTCCCGTCGTCGCTCCACGACGCGACGAACGCGTGCGGAACGTACGCGGTGTAGACGGTCTTGTCCGGCAGGTACACCATGGACGCCTCGTCGCCGTACACCTTGGCGTGCAGGCGCAGGTCCTCGATCGGCTCGC
This sequence comes from Nonomuraea sp. NPDC049695, assembly GCF_040674955.1. NCBI lineage: Bacteria > Bacillati > Actinomycetota > Actinomycetes > Streptosporangiales > Streptosporangiaceae > Nonomuraea > Nonomuraea sp. NPDC049695. Next base: position 121,927 of record NZ_JBFANV010000006.1, read on the forward strand.
GGCGCACCAACGGCACCAGCCGCAGCGCGCCCCAGGTCTGCGCGGGCCGCGTGTCCAGCCCCGTGAGATCGATCATCGCCCTGCCGCCCTGTCCTCGAGGTACGCCCTCAGCTCCCCCAGCCCCGCCCGCCCCTCCGCGAACCTGGCCAGCTCCACCAGCGCCGGCAGATCCTCGGCGTCGCGGATGCCGACCGTCGGCACCATGGGCGACAGCCGCCGCACGTCGAACTGCCCGGCGTCGTAGACCGGGTTCACGTGCACGATGCCGACCTCGCCCGCCGGGTCGAGCTTGCGCCGCCAGACCCGCAGCACCTCGCCCGCCAGTCCCGGCGGCGCGTTGTCCCAGCCGTCGGAGACGATGACGAGCAGGCCGGGCCGGCGTTCGAGCGCGTCGATGACGCGCTGTCCCAGCGGCGTGGGCCCGGACGGCCGCGCCTGGAGCGGATCCGTCCTGAGCGAGAGCCACAGGCCGCGGTAGTCGCCGGCCAGGGCCTCCAGCAGGAAGTGGCAGGCCAGCGCGACCGCCAGGGGGCGGCGGCGCTTCACCGGCGAGCCGAACGAGGAGAAGCTGTCGTCGAGCACCGCCGCGACGCTCCCCCACGTGCCCGCCCGCGCCCCGGCCGCGCGCGCCGCGGCCGCCCGCAGCGCGCCCGCCAGCTCGGCGCGGCGCCGCGTCCGCACGTCGGCACGGAGCGAGAGCACGTACGAGGCCAGCCTGACCAGCGGCATCGCGGCCAGGTCCGCCTCGGTGTCCAGCCCGCCCGCCTGCGCGGACTCCGCCAGCCGTAAGCGTTCCAGCCTGGTCAGCTGGGGGGCGATGCGTTCGAGGAAGACCGCCCTGCTGATGCCGTGGCGGGCCGCGAACCCCTCGGCGACGGTGTACGGGAGCTCGTACAGGGCGCTCTTGTCGTAGTGGGCGCGGCGCCAGGCCTCCAGGAGGGGCGTGTCGTACCGGGCGCGGCTGAACGGCGCGAACAGGAAGTCGCCCAGCTCACCCGGGAGCCGCAGGTGGGCGTGGCGCACCGCCGACTTCAGCTGCGTGCGGTACTTCACCGCGTCGAAGGCCAGGTCGGGGCGGCCGGCGAGCCAGTCGCGGATGAGGGCCCTGGTGCGCCTGTTGTTGACGCCGTCACCGCGCAGCCGCTGGAAGAGCCGGTAGACCCTGGGCGGGCTCATCCTGTCCAGCCGCCGGGCGATCAGCCCTCCGTCGCCCTCCGACCCGCTCAGCAGGTTGGCGATGATCAGGGCGGCGTTGTGATCGTTGATGTCGAGCGCCAGCGTGGCGGCGTACAGGTCGGGATAGTTGCCCTGGATGTAGCGGTGCAGGAAGTCGAGGGAGAGCCGCTGGTCGCCGGCCGTGCTGTGGAACTCGCGCTGCCCTGTGGAGGTGATGGCCGCGTTCGCGAAGAGCAGGACGTCCTCGCACTCGATCAGGTCAGCGTACGTCTCCATGGGCTCCCCCGGCGGTCGGAGGACTGGCCGGGGAATGGGGGCACGAGCTGCGAAGTATCGCTTTACAGGCGGATTCCGGAAGTCGCACCGGAGTCCCGCGGCCAGTCTGGTTCCGGACCCTACCGGGCCTTTCGCAGCGATGCGACGGGATTTATCCCACCGTCTGCCGCTCAGGACTCGGCTCGGGCGTCGATCCCGCCTGGATCTCGCGGAGCTTCGCGCGGCTGTCCCTGATGACGGAGATCAGCACGTACGCGACCAGCAGCAGCCCGAGGCAGAGGGCGTCGGCGGCCCACCAGGGGATGGCGGCGAGCAGCAGATAGCCCTCGCTGTCGCTCAGCCACCTGATCACGGCCGTGACCAGGGCCACCACCGCGGTCACCAGCAACCAACTGCGCAATCGCGGCAGATTGCCCTCGTTCCACAGCCGGATCCGCCAGCCCATGAACACCGCGAGCACGCCGAGCAGGGCGCAGAACCCGATCAGCCACCACGGCAGGGCGAAAGCGGTCTGCTCGGCGATCTTCGACTGGGCGGTGCGCAGCTCCGCCTGGGTGGTGCGCAGCTCCGCCTCGGCCTTCTTCTGCGCCTCAACGGCGGCGGCGAGCTGGTTCCTCAGCTGGGCCACGCTCTGGCGGGTCTCCTGGCGCGGGGGTGGCGTGGACGCCTCCGTCGGCAGCATCCGCGCCACGACGGTCAGCATGATCGCGACGAACGACAGCGCCAGGACGATGGCCATGAACAGGTCGATGAAGCGCAGATCGAGCGGCGGCGCGAACGACCTGGTGGCCCGCTTCCTCACGGCTCCCTCACCAGCGTGTACTTCTGCGGCCTGCTCTCGACCGCGCTCAGCCGCTCCACCGCGGTGCGCAGCGCGTCCAGGCCCTTGACGAGCTCCTCGGTCCTGCCCCTGGACTGGGCCAGCTCCTGGGTGAGCCCCTGCATGGCGGGGGCCGCCTGCTTGGCGGGCAGGCGTGCGATGTAGATCAGGAACACCTCGTCGGCGGCCACCACGCCGGCCCGCTCGGCCCGCTCGATGAAGGCCATCGCGCCGAACGCCAGCACGCTCAGGAACAACGCGATCAGGGTGACGCCGAACGCGGACGCCAGCTCGGGCAGCACGTGCTGCTTGAGCGCGGCGATCAGCACGCCGGGGTCTCCCTTGCTGTCCAGGGCGTCGGAGAACGAGCTGACCATCGCGCCCATCGTCAGCGCGGTGCCGATGAACCCGAAGACCGGCAGCGCCCAGATGAGCGCGTGGTCGAGGTGGTGCTTGTTGGCCATCTCGCTGTCGTCCAGCGCGGACCGGGCGCTCAGCACCGCCTCGCAGTCATTGCCGGCTTCGGCCGCCTCCTTGAACAGCTTGAGCCGCCGCGCCACCAGGGTGTCCTCGTTCAGCCGCACCGCCTGGACGTTCGCCACCGCCTTCGCCGTGGCGGCGCTCTCCCGCTGGATGTCGGGGATGGCCCTGACGATCCTGAGCACGGCCGTTAAGAAGACCGCGATGATGAGCGCGACCACGAGTTCCGCGGCCGTCGGGGCCGTGCTCGCGCCCACGGCCCGCAGCAGGGATTCCACCAGTCCGGCCGCCATGAGCAGCGCGGAGATCACCAGGCTCACCACAGGCGCGAACGCCGAGTGACGCCAGCCGTACCTTGACACCCTTCAACCTCATTCCGACCCACAATTGTCAGAAGACCACCTAAGCACATACAAAGCACTCATTGGTGGCAGAGAGGTGTCGAATGTGCACCGAGTGTGCCCTCGGGAGGAGCTGGAGTTCCAGGGATGACGATGGCCCAGACGTTGAAGAGCCCGCCAGAAGTGCACTTCTGGCGGGCTGTTCAACGTTGCCGATATCACCCGCTGTAGGTGTAGTCACCGGTCCCGCCGTACCGCGCCCCGGTCGCCGCGTACCAGATGTCTATGTGGTAGGTGCCATTGACTCCGGCGACCTGCTGGACGGAGACCCGAGGGGTGCCGGCCGGGTCGGTGTTCACGCCGATCCACATGTTGCCGCTTCTGCCGGCCGATGCGGGTGACGCGACAGCGGCCGTGAGGACAATCACGGGCGGCCTGGGCCACGGTGAGCGTGCCGGCGTCGAAGTCCACATCGCAGACCCGTAGAGCGGTCAGCTCGCCCCGTCAGGCAACGCGACCACGGCCGGGACGGTGCGTCCACGCACAAAAAAACCGCCTCTGACCTGTCGATGTCTCGACAGGTCAGAGGCGGTTTGATCTTGTGGAGGTGGCGGGAATCGAACCCGCGTCCTTCAACCCCAAGTCAGGGCTTCTCCGGGCGCAGCCTGCTGTGCTTTTCTCAGCCCCGGCGATCACGCAGGCGAGTCGCCGACGGGCTCAGCCACTGTTTGATTTCCCGATCTCCCCCGTGGCCGGGTCGATCGGTTGAGCCTTCTAGCGATGCCAGACACCGGGCCGAAGGCACTCCCGGGCTGACAGTGGTTTCGCTACTTAGGCAGCGAGACCCAGGGAGTCCTGGGCCACCACAGTGCGCTTGGAATTGGCACTTGTTGTTTGCGGTCACAGGATTAACGAGGTTATGTCCGCAGTCCTCGGCCCGCTTCACCTGGCTTGCAAAGTCGAAGTCGAAGCCAGTCACCCCCTGTGCAGTTGTCAACACACCCGCGTCACCGGGTGAGCAACACGAATGTACAAGAGACAACGCCCTCAACGCCAACTTAATTCCCCATGACGAAACCCCCGGGAGCGTGGCACAACAGCACGCGCTCCCGGGGGCCGACCGGCAGGGTCGAGCCGGTCCGGACGGCAGGACTTCCCCCGAGATGAAGTCCTGTCTCATCACGGCGACTGGATCCGCAACCCCCCGAGCGGGCCCAGTCACTCAGTAAGACGCAGCCGGAGCCGCCGATGGTTGCTCAGCGTGACGACAATTTCACGACGAGTTCTGAAGCGCGGCGAAGAAGGCACCCGCCTCGGCCGCGGCGTCGTAGTTCTTCGCCAGCACCGCGACGGCCACCTCTCCCCGCCAGCCCACGAACCACGTGTACTGGTTGTCCACGGTGGCTTTGACGCCGTACACCCGGTCCTTGCCTGTCCCGGCGCTCATGCCGGCCGCGCCGGCCCGCATCATCGAGGTCAGCGCCGTACGGACCTCGGGGTCCAGCGGCACGGGAGCGGGCTGCGGAAGCTGCACGGCCTCTGCCGTGGGATCGGGCGACTTGGGGTCGGTGACCAGCACCGGCGGATGCCAGGTGCCCGAGGCCACCGCCGCGGCCACCAGCGCCATGCCGAGCGGGCTGACCTCGACGTTCTCGCCCGCGATGGCCTTGGCCTTCTCGGCGTCGCTGGGCAGCGTGGGCAGCGAGCCGCTGAACGACTTGAGCGGCAGCCGCCACGACTGCCCCACGCCGAACGTCTTGGCGCTCGCGGCCAGGTCGGCGGCCGAGACGCGGCGGGCCAGCGACGCCAGCGCGGTGACGCAGCCCTTCGCGAAGTTCTCCTGGAAGCTGGCCGACGTGGTCACCCCGGTGGGCTGCCCGGCCTGCTGGAACTTGGCGCCGCCGACCGTGCGCTCCTCCGGGCACGCCAGCCGCTGCTTGGGGCTGACCTTGCGCTTGATCAACGCGTCCGCGGCCACGATCGAGAACGCCGTGCCCGCCGGGAACTTGCCGGCCAGCGCGTGCCTCTCCTGGCTCATGTCGCCCTTGGCCCCGACCGCGAGGATCTGGCCGGTGTCACGCTGCACCGCCACCAGCGCGCTCGTGCCCGTGTCGGCCACCGCCTGCTCGGCCGCCGCCTGGACGTGCCGGTCGATCGTGGTCTTCACCGGGACGTTCTGCTTTCCCTGCCACTCCTTGAGCAGCGCGACCTGCTTGCCGGTCTTGAGGTCGAGGATGATCACCTTGGTCTGCGTGGAGCCGGTCAGGTAGTCCTGGTAGGCCTGCTGCAGGCCGGTCCTGCCGACCGAGTCACCGGCCTTCTCGGGGCCGCCGAGCCGCTGCTCGAGGTCGGGAGTGAGGGCGCTGACGCTGCCGACGATCTGCCGGGGCGGCTCGGGGTTGACCCGCTGGTCCTGCTGCTGCGTCTCGATGCCCTCGATGGTGTCGAGCTTCGCCTTCATGGACTGGTAGCGCGAGCGCCCGAACGTGACCAGCGGCACGAACTTGTCCGGCGGCGATGACCTGATGCGGCTCAGCAGCCGGTCCTGCGCGTAGCCGGTGTACTCGGAGAGCTTCGCGGCCACCTCTTCCGCCTTGTTGCCGATCTTGGACGGGTAGACGCCCGCGCTGTAGAACACGGTCGCGCTCTGAAGCGGCTCGTCCGTGCGGTCGACTATGGGCTTGCGTGCCTTGGGTTCGATGTCGACCGCGAAGCGCTGCCCCTCCTTGAGCTGCGGGTGCAGCACAGAAGGCGACCAGCGCACCTTCCATGAGCCGTCCACGAGGTGGAGCGGGAGCATCCCCTCATACTCCCAGAGCGGGTTGTTCTCGCCCAGGTCGACCTCGGCGTGGAAGTCGGCCTTGGCCTCCTCGCCCGTCATGCTGAGGCTTTTGATCTTGAACCGGAACGAGGCCGCGTCGAGCTCCAGTTTGGTGTCGGACAGCGCCTTGCGCACCACGGCGCGGTCGCCGTCGGCACGGCCGGCGGCCAGGTCGTAGTCGCCCGACTGCCAGCCCACGAGGAAGTCACGCACCGCGTCGTGCGGCGAGGGCTCCTCGAAGCAGCCTGTCAGAGTGGTGCTCGCGACCGCCAGGGTGGCGGTCGCGGCAAGTATGCGGCGAGCGCGTCTCATCGGGTGAGTGCCGCCGCTCTCATCGGTTGCGGTGGCGCAGCGCGCGGGCCATCTCCCGCTTGGCCTGCTGCTCCGCCAGCGACTGCCGCTTGTCCCAGTCTTTCTTGCCTCGGGCGAGGGCGATCTCGACCTTGGCCCTGCCGTCCTTGAAGTAGAGCGTCAGCGGCACGATCGTGAGCCCGCCCTCCTTGGTCTTGGCGGCGAGCTTGTCGATCTCTTTACGGTGCATCAGCAGCTTGCGCTTGCGCCGGGCTGCGTGGTTGGTCCACGTCCCCTGGGAGTATTCGGGGATGTGGACGTTGAGCAGCCACGCTTCGCCGCCGTCGATGCTGGCGTAGCCGTCGGCGAGCGAGGCGCGGCCCTCGCGCAGCGACTTCACCTCGGTGCCCTGCAGCACGAGCCCCGCCTCGATCGTGTCCTCGAGGTGGTAGTCGTGCCTGGCACGCTTGTTTTGGGCGATGACCTTACGCCCGGTCTCACGTGGCATGTTTCGACTTTACCGGTGATTCCGCCTACACCCTGAGGTAGCGGCGGAGGGTCACGAACGAGGCCAGCACACAGATGACCACACCGATGACCATGGTGATCGTGATGGTCTGGGCCACGTCGTTCCAGCCCAGCTGCGCGGTCGCGTTGCCCAGGTAGCGCCCGATGTCCTCGAAGAGGAACACCTTGGTCACGATCAGGATGACCGCCGCGAACACGCCGCCGATGAGGCCTGCGATGACGCCTTCCATGACGAACGGGAGCTGGATGTAGAGGTTGGAGGCGCCGACCAGCCGCATGATGCCCGTCTCTCTTCGCCGGTTGAACGCGGAGAGCCGTACCGTGTTGCCGATGAGCAGCGCCGCCGCCAGCACCAGGATGATCGCCACCGCGAGGGCGTAGAAGGCGAGCTTGTCGAGCAGCTGGAAGAAGGGCCCGATCAACTGCGCGTGGTCCACCACCGACGACACGCCCGGCTTGCCCTGCAGTGCCTGGACAACGGACCCGTAGTTCTTCGGGTCTGTCACCTTGACGCGGAAGGACGTCGGCATGTCCTCCATCTTGGTGGCGCTCACGAGGGCCTTGTTGGTGGAGTACATCTTCTGGAAGTTCTGGTACGCCAGCGTCTGGTCCTCATAGATCACCTCCTTGACGCCAGGGGTGCTCTCGATGCCCTGCTTGAGAGCGTCCGTCTGGGCCTGGGTGATCGCCTTGCCCTTGCAGTTGTCCATGGCGGAGCCCTTGGTGCAAAGGAAGACCGAGACCTCGACCTTGTCGTCCCAGAAGCCCTTCATCAAGCCGACCTGGGCGTTGATCATCAAGCCGACGCCCAGCATCGCCATGCCGACGGCCACGGTGATGACCACCGCGATCGTCATGGTCAGGTTGCGGCGGAGGCCGATCCAGACCTCGGAGAAGATGAAATTCGCCCGCATGATTGTGTTTGCAGCTCCCTGTCAGTACGCCTGGCCGTAGACGCCACGCGACTGGTCACGGACGATCTTGCCGTCCTCCAGCTCCACCACGCGCTTGCGCATGGAGTCGACGATGGCCGCGTCGTGCGTGGCCATGACGACCGTGGTGCCAGTCCGGTTGATGCGGTCGAGCACCTTCATGATGCCGATGCTCGTCGCGGGGTCGATGTTGCCCGTGGGCTCGTCGGCCAGCAGGATCATGGGCCGGTTGACGAAGGCGCGGGCCATGGCGACGCGCTGCTGCTCGCCGCCGGACAGCTCGTCGGGCATGCGGTGGGCCTTTCCTTCCAGGCCGACCAGCTCGATGACCTCGGGCACCACCTTGCGGATGAACCGCCGGGGCTTGCCGATGACCTCGAGCGCGAACGCCACGTTCTCGTAGACGTTCTTGTTCGGGAGCAGCCTGAAGTCCTGGAACACGCAGCCGATGCGGCGGCGCAGGTGAGGCACCTTGAAGTTGGAGAGGCGGGCCAGATCCTTGCCGGCGACGTGGATGGCGCCGGAGTTGGGCCGCTCCTCCTTCAGGACCAGACGCAGGAACGTGGACTTGCCTGATCCCGAAGGACCGACGAGGAACACGAACTCACCCTTGTCCACGTCTACGGATACGTGGTCGAGGGCGGGCCGGTTCTGGTTCGCATAGACCTTGGTGACATTATCGAAATGGATCACGAGAGCATCACGGCATGCCAGTCTAGGGGTCAGGACGGAAGCGAGGGTGGCACATGCCCACTTCCCGCCACCGGCCACTCGGGGTTACGTCGTCTTTACTGATGATCGACGTTTCGATTGGCCAGACGACAGTCTAGGGGGAAGACTGGGCTGGAAAGTCCATAACGGAAACAAAACGATTGTGCGGCTAGACTTGGGGCTGTCATGAGTTGTGAACATCTCGTATGCGCGCAGTGCGCCCACCCCGTGATCGAGGGCCGCTGCCCCACATGTCGCGCCAGTAGAGAGCGGATGCACCAGCACGGCTTCGCCGGGCTGTCACCCGCTCTCATCGCTCTACTCCTGATCGCCCTGCTCTTCCTGAGCCTGGCGGTCAAGCACCTCAGCGGGCTCTAGGAGCCCGCGCCGCTCTCCGACTCCTGCCGGCGCATCCAGCGGATCTCGGACTCGATGAACTCGTCGAGGTCGCCGTCCAGCACCGCCGACGGGTTGCCGGCCTCTGTGCCCGTGCGCAGGTCCTTCACGATCTGGTACGGGTGCAGCACGTAGTTGCGGATCTGCGTGCCCCAGGACGTCGTGGTGGCGCCGCGCAGCTCCGACATCTTCTCCGCCTCCTCCTGCCGCTTGCGCTCCAGCAGCTTGGCCTGCAGGACGTTCATGGCGCTGGCGCGGTTCTGGAGCTGGGAGCGCTCGTTCTGGCAGGAGACGACGATGCCGGACGGGAGGTGCGTGATGCGCACCGCCGAGTCGGTCGTGTTGACGCCCTGGCCGCCCGGGCCGCTCGAACGGTAGACGTCGACGCGGAGCTCGTCCTCGTTGATGTCGATGTGGTCGGTCTGCTCGACGACCGGCACGACGTCCACCCCGGCGAACGAGGTCTGCCTGCGGCCCTGGTTGTCGAACGGGCTGATGCGGACCAGCCGGTGGGTGCCGTGCTCACCACGGAGCGTGCCGTACGCGTAGGGCGACTTGATCGTGAACGTGGCCGACTTGATGCCGGCCTCCTCCGCGTAGGAGGTGTCGTAGACCTCGGTCGAGTAGCCCTTGCGCTCGGCCCATCGCAGATACATGCGGAAGAGCATCTCGGCCCAGTCGGCGGCGTCGACCCCGCCCGCCTGGGAGTTGATCGTCACGAGCGCCTCTCGGGAGTCGTACTCGCCCGAGAGCAGCGTGCGCACTTCCATGGCACCGATGTCTGACTTGAGCGACTCGAGCTCCTTGTCGGCCTCGGCGCGCGTGTCGTCGTCGCCCTCCTCGGCCGCCAGCTCGTACAGGACCGTCAGGTCGTCGAGACGGCGCGCGACGCCCTCGACACGGTTGAGCTCACCCTGGAGGTGCGAGAGCTTGCTCGTGACCTTCTGAGCCTGGTCGGGGTCGTCCCACAGGTCGGGTGCGGCAACCTGCTGCTCCAGCTCCTCGATCTGCTTGCGCATCGCGTCGAGGTCGAGCACGTCCTGGATGCTGCGGAGCGTGCCCGCGAGCTCGTTGATCTCTTCTGCCGGATCGATGCCTGCCACGTCTCCCTAGCCTACTTCCCCCAGAGAGCAACACCCTCCCACCGCGCCCGCCCAACCCTCATTCCCACCGTCCACGCCGATCCAGCCACCCGGATGCCACGGCCGTGGCGGGCCGTTCGTGGGCGTGCGCGCCGCCAGTGCGGCCACCCCCATCCGGCCCCGGCGGCTGGTGGCCGCGCCGCCGGTGGGCACGGCGGACACGGCGACGGTGGGGACGGCCACCGTGCCTTTTGCCCGGGTGTCGCAGCCACGCCGTCTGCCCCGCGCCAGGCACACCTGCACATCGCCTACCTGCGCCCTGCATGCCGTCTGCCCCTTCCGCGCCACGTATGCCCGCTCATACGCGTCAGAGCGCCGTGCCGGGCGGCAGAGCGCCGTACCGGGGGCAGGCGCGGCGAATCTTGGACGTGCGGAAAGCGGCATGGGAGGCTTCGGTGTCTCGCAGGCCCGAATAACATGGCGAGGTGCGTGTATACGGGCGGCGGAAGGTGCTGGCGCTCGCCGCCGGCGTCCTGGCCGCGGCGACCGCCTGCACGGGCAATGCCGCGCCCCCGCCGTCCAAGGCGGCCGCCAGCTCCTCCGCGTCCCCTTCGCCCACCGCACCGGCAGTGGCCATCACGCAGGCCGAGGCCGCCCAGGAGTTCTTCAAGGTCACGGTCACCGACGACCGGCTGCGGCGGGTGAAAAGCCCCTTCGAGGGGCTGCTGGGGATGGCCGTCGACCTCACCACGGGCGGCGAGACGGAGCTCACCAAGGCCGCGTACCTGTCCACCGGCTACGCGCCGCTCCGCCACACGTGGGGGACGCCCACACTGTTCGTGCCGAGGTGGGCGCCGAACGAGCCGGCGCCCTGGTTCAGCGCGCTGGCGACGCGCGACGGCAGCCCGGCGCTGCTGACGTTCGCCAAGTCCGACCGCTGGCGGCTCAGCTCCGTGACCCTGCTCCTGCCAGGGCAGCAGCTGCCGGCGATCCAGCAGGACGCCGACGGCTACGCGACCGCGCTGGCGTCCGATGACAAGTCGATCACGATCAGCCCGCAGTTCATGGGCCCCGTGCACGCCAGCGTGGCCGAGACGGGGTCCGCCGGGGTCACGGCGGGGCTCGTGGCGGCGGGGCCGTACACGACGGACGTGGCCAAGCAGATCGCCACCCAGCGGCTGGAGGCCAAGAGCACGGGCTACAGCTACGACTCGATCTTCAGCCCCGACAGCTTCCCCGTCTACGCGCTCCGCACCAAGGACGGCGGTGCACTGATCCAGTATTCGCTGTCGCGGACCACGACCACGACCGCCGAGACCAAGGCGGCCATGGACGAGGGTGTCCCGGTGCCCGCGTCGGCCGCCTGGCTGTTCAAGGACTCGAGGCAGCGGCGCACGCTGCGGCTGATCGAGACCCACCAGTACGCCAGCGTCGTGCCCTCATTGAAGGCCCCCGCCCCCGCCGACGTCATCGCCCACGACGGAGCCCTCACGCGCGCCACCGGCCAGTAGCCGCTCTCCTCGTCGCGCCGCTCCATAAGACCCCCTCCTGTACAGCTGCGCCCGATGGGCCGCACGCGCCCACGTATCTAGCAACTCAGGTTGACTAAGCCCCATTTAGTCAACTACGGTTGCTTACATGCCGGCAGATGACATTTCCGTACCCCAGGAGCCCGCCGACGCGCTGGCCGCCGTGGTCGCCCTGCGACGCCTGGCCGACCAGCTGGAGGACGCCGCCGTCGAACAGGCGATGCGGTCCGGCTGGAGCTGGCCGGACGTCGCCGAGGCGCTCGGCGTCACGCGTCAGGCGGTCCACAAGAAGCACGCCAAGCGGCTCATCGCCGCGGGCGTCACGCTGAGGAGACGACAGTGAGCGCCATCGACCACTACATCAACGCGATCATCGTGCAGGGCAAGGTCGAGGCCCTGGCCGACGGATCGGCGGCGATCGAGCCGCACCACCTCCTGCTGGCGATCGCCTCCATCGAGGAGAACGCCGCCCGGCAGGCGCTCGCCGCCGCGGGGCTCGACCGGCAGGCGATCCGGGACGCCCTGGACAAGGAGTTCGAGCACAGCCTGAGCGGGGCCGGGGTGTCACTCGCCTCGTTCAGCCTCCCCACGCCGACCCCTGACCCGGAGCGCTCCCTGAGCATCGGGGCCTCGACCAGGCTCTCCCTCGAGCGCGGCTTCGCGGCCGCCACCGGCAAGAAGGACCTGAGACCCGGCCACCTGCTGCTGGGCATCCTGCAGGCCGAGATCGGCACCGTGCCCAGGGCGCTGGCCCTGGCAGGCGTGGACCGGGCCGCCCTGAGGGCGAGCGTCCAGCAGGCGCTGGCGAACGGAAGCTGGTAACCGCTCATGACCACCGGACCAGTCGTTCTCGACGTCGACGGGCTGCGCATGCGTTACGGCTCGTCCGACGTCCTGCGGGATGTAACGTTCCAAGCCCGCCACGGCGAAGTGCTGGCCCTGCTGGGGCCGAACGGAGCGGGCAAGACCACCACGATCGAGATCCTCGAAGGCTTCAGGATGCGGTCGGCCGGCCGGGCCGAGGTGCTGGGCGTCGACCCCGCGCGCGGCGACGAGCGGTGGCGGGCCCGGCTCGGCGTCGTGCTGCAGTCCTGGCGCGACCACGGCAAGTGGCGGGTGCGCGAACTGCTCGCCCACCTCGGCACCTACTACGCCCCCTACGCCACCGGCCGGATCCGCCGGCCGTGGGACGCCGGCGAGCTCATCGATGCCGTCGGACTCACCGGACAGGCCGACAAGAAGATCAGGACTCTGTCCGGCGGCCAGCGGCGCAGGCTGGACGTGGCGATCGGCCTCGTGGGCCGGCCCGAGCTGCTCTTCCTCGACGAGCCGACCGCCGCGTTCGACCCCCAGGCCCGGCGGGAGTTCCACGACCTCGTACGCGACGTCGTCAGCCGTGACGAGACCACGGTCCTGCTCACCACGCACGACCTGGACGAGGCCGAGAAGCTCGCCGACCGCATCGTCGTGCTCGACGGCGGCCGGATCATCGCGGACGGCACGGCGGGCGAGCTGGCGCGGCGGATCGCGGGCGAGGACGAGGTGCGCTGGACCCGCGACGGGCAGCGCCACACCCACAGGACGGCGGACTCCACCAGGTTCGCGCGTGAGCTGTTCGACCGGCACGGCGACGAGATCCACGAGCTGGAGATCCGCCGGGCCTCGCTGGAGCAGACGTATCTGACCCTGGTCCACCAGGCTGAGGGGGCGAGCCGATGAACCCGACGGCATTACGCGCGGGCTGGTCCCGCGGCCTGATCGAACTGCGGCAGTCGTTCACCAACGGCGCCGAGCTGTTCAGCCACTTCCTCTGGCCGGTGCTGATGCTGGCCGTCATGTTCTTCATGCGCGAGAGGTCGTTCGGGTCGAGCGGGCTCCTCCTGGGCACCCTCGCGCTCCCCGGCATCCTGGGCATGAACGCCGCGCTCGGCCTGGTCAGCATGAGCCAGCACCTCACCGCCGACCGCGAGGACGGCACGCTGCTGCGGGCCAAGGCGACTCCGCACGGCATGCCCGCGTACCTGATCGGCAAGGTCGTGTACGTGTCCGGCAGCCTGATCGCGGACCTCGCCATCTTCCTGATCCCTGGGCTGTTCATCGTCGAGGGGCTGCACGTCCGGGCCGGCTCCTGGCCCACGCTGGCCTGGGTGCTGGTGCTGGGCCTGGTGGCCACCCTGCCCATCGGGGCCATCCTGGGCTCGGTGTTCACGAGCGCGCGCGGCCAGGGGCTGCTGCAGCTGCCGGTCCTCGCCATGATGGCGATCTCGGGCATCTTCTATCCGGTGACCGCGCTGCCCGAGTGGCTGCAGTGGGTCGCGCAGGCGTTCCCGATGTACTGGATGGGGCTCGGGATGCGCTCCGCACTGCTGCCGGACGGCGCGGTCGCCATCGAGATCGGCGAGTCGTGGCGGCACCTGGAGACCGCCGGCGTGCTGGCGGCCTGGGCCGTGCTCGGCCTGCTCGTGGCGCCGGTCGTGCTGCGCAGGATGGCGCGCAGGGAGTCGGGGTCGAGCGTGGCCGCGCGTCGCGACCGCGCACTGCAGCGGGTCGGGTGACGCCGTGAACGTCACCACCTTGACCGGCCGCTCGCTGGCGCCCGACCTGGCCCGCGGCTTCATGTTGCTGGCGATCGCGCTGGCACACGCGCCGGTGTTCGTCTCCGGTTCTCCTGGCGTCCTCGACGGTGTCGCCGCGTTCCTCGACCACCTGCTCGCCCACAACCAGGCCCGGCCCATGTTCGTGTTCCTGTTCGGCTACGCGCTGGGCCAGTTCGCGTACCGGCATCAGGCCCAGGGCGGCGACTGGGTCTCGCTCAGGAAGCTGCTGCGGCGCAGGAGCCTCTGGCTGATCGTCATCGGCTTCGTGCACGGGGTGCTCGTGCCGCTGGACATCATCGCGGTGTACGGGCTGACGTTGCTGGTGCTCGTTCCGCTGGTGCGGGCTCGGGACTCGGTGTTGTGCTGGACGGCCGCCCTGACCCTCCTCCCGGCGGTGCTCGTGACCTCCGGGCCGGTCCTGCTGGCCTTAGCCGGCGCCGTGGACCTCGCGGGGGCCGGGATCATGCCGGCCGACCTCGGCTCCCACCTGCTGTCCGGCCTCCAGACGTGGCCGGTGAAGACGGTCCTGGGCACGATCGACATCGTGCCGGGCATGATGCTGGGCATCTGGGCGGCTCGCCGCCGCGTCCTCGATGAGCCCGAGCGGCACCGGACCCTGCTGCGCCGTGTCACCGTGATCTGCCTCGGCGTCGCGCTCGCCGGCCGGCTCCCGGGAGCCCTGCTGCTGTCCGGCACGTGGACGCCCCCCGCGCCTTGGGCCGCCGTCCTCGCGCACACCGTCACGGGCTACGCCGGCGGCATCGGCCTGGCCGCCCTCATCGGCCTGGTCGCGATGCGGGCAGAACGTCGCACTGCCGGTGCCGGACCCGGGCGGTTCACCACCGCCCTGGCCGCGCTCGGCCAGCGGTCACTGACGTTCTACCTGTTCCAGTCGGCGGTCTTCCTCGTGCTGTTCTATCCGTTCACCCTGGACCTGGGCGGCGACCTGGGTTTCACCGCCGCGCTCGGGATCGCGGTCGCGATCTGGGTGGTCTCGGTCCTGCTGGCGGAGTGGATGCGCCGCGCCGGCCATCGCGGACCGGTGGAGGTGCTGCTGCGGCGGCTGACCTACCGCAGCAGCAGCACGATCCCTTAGGCCTCCGCGTGCGGCAGGTTGCTGGTCGACACCAGCGTGCGGATGGCGCGGAGGGCGACCGACAGCGTGGCCAGGTCGAAGTGGTCGCTCTCCCAGATCTCCGACAGCGTCTGACGGGCCCGGGAGACCGCCGCCGAGTTGGCCTCCGACCATCTGGCCAGCCGCTCCTCCGGTGACAGCCCTGGCGTGCTGTGGGCCAGCACGTCACGGGTCAGCGAGGCGTGCGCGGCGTAGAGGTCGTCGCGCAGGGCGGAGCGGGCCATCGAGTTCCACCGGTTGTCCCGGGGCAGCGCGATCACGCGCTCCCTGAGACGCGCCAGCTGGAGCCGGTCCGCCAGGTCGAAGTAGACCTCCGCCACCTCGTTGACCGGGCGGCCCGTCACCGACGCGCCCTCGATCAGGTCCAGCATCGAGTACGCCGGCACCATCGCGGCCACCCGCTCGGCCAGCTCCGTCGGCACGCCCCTGGCCACGAACGAGTCGCGGCGCTCCTCGTAGGCGGCCAGGTCGGGACCGGTCAGCAGCTTGGGGATGTGCGACAGCAGGCCGTTGACGCCCTTCACGAAGAAGTTGACGGACCCGGCCAGGTCCAGCGGCGGGCGGCGGTTGCCCAGCAGCCAGCGGGTGCCGCGCTCGGCGAGCTTGCGGGCCTCCAGCAGCATGGCGATCTGAACCTCTGTGCCGACCTTGTTGTCCAGGGACTCCACGGCCCGGTGGAAGCTGGCCAGGTCGAACACCTCGCGCGCCACGAGGTAGGCACGCACGATGTCGGGCGTCGAGGCGCCGGTCTCCTCGCCGAAGCGGTACATGAACGTGGTGCCCATGGAGTTGACCAGCTCGTTCACCACACAGGTGGTGATGATCTCCCGCCGCAGCGGGTGGTTGTCCATGTAGGGCCTGAAGCGCTCGCGCAGCGCCGAGGGGAAGTACGACACCAGCCACGAGGCCAGGTAGGGGTCGTCGGGGAGGTCGGAGCCCAGCAGCTCGGCGTCGGCCACCAGCTTGGTGTAGGCCAGCAGCACGGAGAACTCCGGCGCGGTCAGGCCCAGCCTGGCCTGGCGGCGCTCGGCCAGCGTCTTGTCCGAGGGCAGGAACTCCAGCTCCCGGTTGACCAGCCCGTCCCGTTCCAGCCGTCGCAGGTAGCGGGCGTGGATGTGGAGCATCTCCACGGCCTGCGAGCGGGTCGCGGCGAGGACCACGTTCTGCGCGTAGTTGTCACGCAGCACCAGGTCGGCGACCTCGTCGGTCATCGAGGTGAAGACCTGGTTGCGCTGCTTGTCGGTGAGCTCGCCGTCGCGTACGACCTGGTCGAGCAGGATCTTGATGTTCACCTCGTGGTCGGAGGTGTCCACCCCGGCCGAGTTGTCGATGAAGTCGGTGTTGACCAGTCCGCCGTTCAGGGCGAGCTCGATCCGGCCGAGCTGCGTGAACCCCAGGTTGCCGCCCTCGCCGATGACCTTGCAGCGCAGCTCTCCCGCGTTGACCCGCAGCGCGTCGTTGGCCTTGTCGCCCACGTCCGCGTGGGACTCGGAGGAGGCCTTGACGTACGTGCCGATGCCGCCGTTCCACAGCAGGTCGACGGGGGCCCGCAGGATGGCGCTGATCAGGTCGTTCGGCGTCAGGGAGTTGACGCCCGCCGGGATGCCGAGCGCCGCGTGCATCTGCGGCGTGATGTGGATGGACTTGGCCGTGCGCGGGAAGACTCCGCCGCCGGGCGAGATCAGCTTGGTGTCGTAGTCCTCCCAGGAGCTGCGCGGCAGCTGGAAGAGCCGCTGGCGCTCCTCGAACGAGCCGGCCGCGTCGGGAGAGGGGTCGATGAAGATGTGCCGGTGGTCGAACGCGGCCACCAGCCGGATGTGCCGGGACAGCAGCATGCCGTTGCCGAACACGTCGCCGGACATGTCGCCGACGCCGGCCACCGTGAAGTCGGTGGTCTGCACGTCCACGCCCATGGTCCTGAAGTGGTACTTGACCGACTCCCACGCGCCTCGGGCGGTGATGCCCATGACCTTGTGGTCGTAGCCGATCGAGCCGCCGGAGGCGAACGCGTCGCCCAGCCAGAAGCCGTACTCCTTGGCCACGCTGTTGGCGATGTCGGAGAAGGTCGCGGTGCCCTTGTCGGCGGCGACCACGAGGTAGGTGTCGTCGCCGTCGTGCCGCACCACGTCGGGCGGCGGCACGACCTTGCCGTCCACGAGGTTGTCGGTCACGTCGAGAAGCCCCGAGATGAACGTCCGGTAGCAGGCAACGCCCTCGGCGAGCATGTCCTCCCGCGATCCGGACGCAGGCGGCTGCTTCACGACAAATCCGCCTTTAGACCCAGTAGGCACAATGACGGTGTTTTTCACCATCTGCGCCTTCACCAGGCCGAGGATCTCCGTACGGAAGTCCTCCATCCGGTCGGACCACCGCAGGCCGCCCCGCGCCACCTTCCCGAAGCGCAGGTGCACGCCCTCGACCCGCGGCGAGTACACGAAGATCTCGTACTTCGGCCGGGGCAGCGGCAGCACGCTGATCGCCTGCGGGTCGAACTTCAGGGAGATGTACGGCTTGCGCCTGCCGTCCACGGTCTGGAAGTAGTTGGTGCGCAGCGTCGCCAGGATCATCTCGAGGTAGGCCCGCAGGATCCGGTCCTCGTCCAGCGAGGCCACCTCGTCGAGCGCTCCCAGGATCTCCTCGTGGAGCGCCTCGGCGAGATCGACCCGCACGTCCTCGGGCCGCCTCGGGTCGAGCCTGGCCTCGAAGAGGCGCACGAGCAGCCGCGCCAGCCGCACGTTGCCGGCCAGCACCCGCTCCATGTAGGGCTGCGAGAACGTGCTCCCGGCCTGCCGCAGGTACTTGGCGTAGACCCGCAGGATCTCGACCTGCTCCCAGGTCAGCCCGGCGCTCAGGATGAGCGAGTTGAGGTCGTCGGCCTGGATCTGGCCCTTCCACAGGGCGGTGAGGCCCTCCTGGAAGAGCCGCTTGAAGTCGTTCTTGTCGACCTCTTCTGACGGCGTGTAGCGCAGGCCGAAGTCGTAGATCCAGGCGTTCTTGGTGCCGGGGTCGTTGTCGCGGTCGACCTCATAAGGCCGCTCGTCCACGACCTCCACGCCGAGCCGCTGGATCAGCGGCAGCGCCTGGGACAGCGAGATGGGCGAGCCGACCTTGTAGATCTTGAGCCGCCGCTCCCCCTCGGTCGCGTCGTACGGCTCGTAGAGGTTGATGCCCACTTCCTCATCGTCGCCGGAGGCGACGAGCTCCTCCAGGCGGCGCAGGTCCACCACGGCCACCTTGGGCGGGAAGTCCGCTTTGTAGCCTTCGGGGAACGCGGAGGCGTACCGACGGATGAGCCCCGGCGCCTCCTCCTCCGAGGTCAGCTCCCCCAGCGCGGCGGCCAGGTCGTCCTCCCAGGAGCGGGTGAGCGCCGCGAGGCGCGCCTCCAGCTCCTCCACGTCCACGCTCGGCGGCGGGAGCTGCTTGCCGCGCTCGCCCCGCACGACCACGTGCAGCCGGGCCAGCACCGACTCCCCGATCATCGCGCTGTAGTCGAGCGACCTGCCGCCCAGGGCCTTCAGCAGCACCTCCTGCATCTTCAGCCGCACCTTGGTGGTGTAGCGGTCGCGCGGCAGGTAGATCAGGCAGGAGATGTAGCGGCCGTAGTCGTCGCGGCGCAGGAACAGCTTGACCTGCTTGCGCTCGCGCAGCCGCAGCACCCCGAGCGCGATCGGCAGGAGCTGGTCGACCGAGGTCTGGAACAGCTCGTCCCGGGGGAACGTCTCGAGGATCTCGATCAGGTCCTTGCCGTCGTGGCTGTCGGGGGCCAGCCCGGCCCGCTCGAGCACGTCGGCCAGCTTCCGCCTGAGCACGGGGATCCTGGAGATGGACTCGTTGTACGCCACGTGCGTGAACAGGCCGAGGAAGCGCCGCTCCCCGATCACCTCGCCCTCGGGCGAGAACAGCTTGACCCCGATGTAGTCGAGATAGGTCGCCCGGTGGACGGTGGCCCTGGAGTTGGCCTTGGTGGTGATCAGCAGCTGCTTGTCCCGCGCCTTGGCGCGCACCTCGGCGGGCAGCGCCGAGAAGCTGTCGGAGCCCACCTTGTCGTCGCGCAGGATGCCCAGCGCCGCCCCGGGCAGCGCCCGCAGCGTCTCGCCCTCGTCGGTGTGCTCGAGCCGGTACTCGCGGTAACCCAGGAAGGTGAAGTGCCCGTCGGCGAGCCAGCGCAGCAGGTCGAGGCTGTCCTCGACCTCCGCGGGCTCCAGCGGCGGCGGGCTCATGCTCAGGTCTTCGGCGGTCTGTACGGCCAGCGCCCGCATCTTCCTGAAGTCCTCGACCGCGTGGCGCACGTCGTTGAGCACCCGCTGCAGGTCGGCCTCGAGCCTGCCGAGCGCCTCCGGGTCGGCCTGCCGGTCGATCTCGATGTGTATCCACGACTCGACCATCATCTGGCCGGTGACGTCCTCCTGGCCGCGGCCGAGCATCCGGCCCGTCATGTCGCGGCGCACCCGCATCTGCGGGTGGACGACCAGATGCATGCCGAGGTCGTGCCGGTCGAGCTCCATCGTCACCGAGTCCACCAGGAACGGCATGTCGTCGGTGACGACCTCGACGACGGAGTGTCCCGGGTCCCAGCCGTTCTCCTCCAGCGTGGGGGTGTAGGCCCGGACGACCGCCCTGCCCTGGGGGCGGACCTCGGCCAGTTGCCTCTGCGACATCGCGGGGCCGTACACGTCAACGGGGTTGCGGTCGAGCAGGTCCTCGGGTGCGACATGCCGGTAGTAGACCCGGAGGATAGACAGGGCCTCCTCCGTGCTCACATGTTCGCTGCCGACCGCGCAACTTTCCGCGGCTCTCTGGAGCAGCTCATCCTTGGCCTCGTCGAGGGGCATTTCGGTCTCACTCCTTTGTGAGGGTTTGCCATGGCTATTCATAGCCAGGCCCTTAGTTCCCACAACAGCGGGAAGTAGTGCATACGCGTTCTACCGCGCAGATAGGGGGCACCGGTCGAGCCTCCTGTGCCGGACTTGGTGCCGATCTGGCGTTCGACCATCTGGACGTGACGCATGCGCCAGTGCGCTGCCTTCTCGTCATGCGTCAGCAGGTCTTCGGCCAGTTGCCACAGGTCGTCGTAAGACCTGCGGTCCCTCGCCACGGCCAGCAGCGAGTCCATGATCTCGTCGTCGGAGACCGGCAGGCCACGCTGGGAGAGGGCGGTGAGGTAAGCATCCCACAGCGTGGGCTCCTCCAGCCTGCGGCGCAGCCGCGCGAGCTCCGTGTCGCTGGCGTGCCTGAAGCTGCTGAGATAACGCTCGTCCTTCAGCCCTGACAGGAACTCCAGCTCCCGGAACTGCACCGACTGGAAGCCACTGGCCGGCTCCAGCTTGGCCCGGAACTCGAGGAAGTCCTGGGGCGTCATCGTCTCCAGGACGTCCACCTGCTCGATCAGCACCTTCTCGACCGCGTGCACCCGGTGGAACAGGTGCCTGGCCTGCCAGAGCTCGCCCTCGAACATGGCCTCGCGGGCGCTCTCCAGCTCGTGGAGCAGCAGCTTGAACCACAGCTCGTAGACCTGGTGAATGGTGATGAAGAGCAGCTCGTCGGGGGCCTCCGACTCCGGCTGCTGCTGTGCGAGAAGTGCGGGCAGACGAAGATAGCCGCCGTACGACAGCCGGCCGCCTTCCTCGCCGAACCGCCGATGCGGGGGAACGGGCGCATCACCGTCGATGCCCACCGAACACCTCCCCCTGACCGCCCGGTGTCTCCACCCGGACGCGAAGCCTCGCCGTACCGATACCACCCGAAAAGGGCACAGACGTCAACGTGACATCGACATCGGGGGGTCGTCGTCGGAGGCTGAGGGAGTGTTCTTGAGCTCGTCGAGCTGCTCTGGGAGCTCGGCAAGCTCAATCAACTCCGCCTGGCATCTCTCGCACGTGTCGAGGTGGCGTTCGAACGCCTCGTGCTCCTCAGGATCGAGGACACCAAGGACGTAGGCGGCCACCTCGTCATGCATCAGCCGGCTACCCCCTTGTCCCGCAACAGCTCACGGAGCGCCCGGATCCCGTAGTAGAGCCGGGACTTCACCGTGCCCGGCGGGATCCCCAGAATCTCCGCCGCCTCATTTATCGTACGGTCTCTGAGGTAGGTCTGCTCAATGACTTCGCGGTGTTCTTCAGAGAGGCTGCGAAGCGCGTCGGCGACAACGATCGCCGAGAGAGCCCGCTCCGAGCCGTCGGGCACCGCCATCATGTCGACTTCGGGCGGCTCGACCTCGTGAGGCCGGACGCTCTTCCGCCGACGTCCGTCGATAACGATACGGCGGGCTACCGTCAGTAGCCACGCCCATATAAGGCCTGGTTCCCATTGCAGTCTTGCCGAGTTTTTCCAGGCTCTGACGAGCGTCTCCTGCACGACGTCTTCGGCCCATTGAAGGTCGTTACCTGTCGATTTGCGTACGTGGCGCAGCAGAGGGCCGCCGAACTCCTGGTAAAGCACCGCGATGCGATGCTCCGCCTCGGCATCCGCACTCTCGAACCTGCCGTCGAGGTGACCTAGCACGGGGCACATCTTTACACCTTCGTTATCGGTCCGGTAGCCACTCCGATAACTCCAGTCATTTCTAACTATCTCCGGCCATGACTGAACCTGTCCCGCCGAGCCCGCGTACCTCCGACCATGCACAGGCTTTTGCGCGGCGAGCTCTTCATGCTCGGTGGCTTCGTCGTAGCGGCCGCGGTGACGATCGTGCTGGTCATGCCGCCCTCGATCGATCCCGCGGCCGCGTCGTGGACGCAGACGTCCTCAGGACCGCTCACGGCCGCGGACCGCGACCTGCTCATCAAGGTGCGCCAGGCCGGCCTCTGGGAGATGCCCGCGGGTGAGTACGCCCAGACCCGCGCCGAGGCCCAGCGCGTGAAGGAGGTCGGCAAGCTGATCATGCAGGACCACATGAAGCTGGACCTGATCACGCGGCAGACGGCCAAGAAGCTCGGCGTGGCACTTCCCGACGAGCCCAACGCCGACCAGCAGAGCTGGCTGGCCCAGCTGGCCGCGGAGAGCGGCCCCGCCTTCGACAAGGACTACGCGAACCTGTTGCGTGCCGCGCACGGCAAGGTCTTCACCGTCGTGGCGGCCGTACGGGCCGGGACGCGCAACGCGGAGATCAGGAAGTTCGCGGAGCAAGGCATCAACTTCGTCATGCGCCACATGACGCTCCTGGAGTCCACCGGCCTGGTCGACCACAACCAGTTGCCCGAACCCCCGTCGCCCTCACCCGCTCCACCCGTCGCGATGGCGGTCGAAACAAGGAGACACATATGAGGAGATCCAGACGCATGGCCGCGGCCATGTCTGCTTTGGCCGTGGCGGCAGGCGGCCTGGTGTCCGCGGCTGTCATCGGCGTCGGCCCGGCACACGCCGACCACTGCGACCCGGCCCAGGCCAACCAGACGCCGCAGGCAACCCAGACGCCGCAGCGGAACCGGAACCGGAACCAGAATCAGGACCAGAACCAGCAGCAAGATCAAGACCAGCAGGGTCAGAACCAGGACCAGCAGGGACAGGATCAACAGGGCCAGGACCAGAACCAGCAGGGACAAGACCAGCAAGGCCAGGACCAGAACCAGGACCAGGGCCGGCAGCAGGGTCAGCAGAACGGCGATCAGCAGCAGAACGCCGACCAGCAGGACCAGGCTCCCCAGGGTGGCGGCGCCGCGGTGCTGGACCCGGCCCAGTCCCCCGGAGCCGACGACAACAACGGGGACGACCAGGCCCAGGCTGACGATCCGGACCAGAACGCCCAGACGTTCCGCCGCCGCAACCGCCCGACCAGGACCGCCACGCCGGTGCCGAGCCAGGGTCAGGGCCAGAACGGCAACGGCAACGGAACCGCTTCCCCCACCGCCTCGCCCACGGCCACCAACGACGACGACCACAACGAGTGCGCCGACCTCGGCCCGTTCGTCCAGGACTTCGTCGACATCCGCCAGGTGCAGCCGCGTCAGCTTGACGCCCGCATCGGCAGGAACGGCTCGCGGGGCAGCTTCGTCTCCCAGTGCGGGACGAACCGCAACGGCCACAACAACCCGGACAACTTCATCGTGGCCCCCGGCGTGAGCAACGGCGCCCACCACCTTCACGACTACGTGGGCAACCTGTCGACGAACGGCTTCTCCACGGACGAGAGCCTGGCCGCCGCGGGCACCACGTGCCAGTTCGGCGACAAATCAACGTACTTCTGGCCGGTACTCAGAGACCGCAAGGTGGACGTCAACACCGAGGACGCGGACGGCAACGTCGGCCAGGTGCTGCGTGCCCGCTCCGTGACGCTCCAGTTCCGCGGCAACGCCGCCTCCAGGGTCGTCGCGATGCCGAGGTTCCTCAGGCTGATCACCGGTGACGCCAAGGCGGCCACCAACGGCGGCGCCAACGCCAGGGCCGCCTGGACGTGCACGGGATTCCAAAATCGCATAAGTCCCGACAAATATCCGCTTTGCCCGCGCGGCAGCCAGGTCGTTCGTATCCTGGATTTCCCTAGCTGCTGGGACGGCCAGAACACCGACAGCGCCAATCACAGAACGCACGTGGTCTTCCCTGGTCAGGGTGGCGCCTGCCCGCAGGGCACCAGGGCGATTCCGGCACTGCGCATGACCCTCACGTACTCCGTGCCGCAGGGCCCGTCCTTCGCCGTGGACGCCTTCCCCGAACAGAAGCACAACCCGGTCACCGACCACGCCGACTTCGCGAACGTGATGCCCGACCGATTGATGCAGTTCGTCGTCTCATGCATCAACCGGGGCCGCCGTTGCTGATCTGAACCGCCTTCACGGGCGACCCAGCCTTCCGAGTCGCACCCTCACCCGACGTTGGAGGGAACATAGATGCTCCACAGACGACACCCCCGGCACGCCCCCACCAAGCTGGACTCCAGGAACGTCCGGCTGGGGGCGAGCGCCGCGATCACGGCCGTCCTGCTGTCGGCGTTCGCGCTGACCAGGACGGAACGCGGCGTCGCGCTGCTCGGCCGAGGGGTCAGCTTCCTCGAGTTCTACGCGGGCGTGTTCGCCCTGGTCCTGCTGACCACGACGGTCGCGCTCGGTCTGCTCACGACCGAACGCGTCTTCCTGTCGCCGGCCAACCGGGTCAGGGCGCAGCTCGCGCACAAGGCCACCGCGCTCATCGGACTGGCCTACCTGGTCACGCACATCGGACTCATGATCAGCCTGGGGCACGTACCGCTGGGGGCGGCGTTCGTGCCTGTGTCCGGGCTCTACGTGGGTCTCGGCACGCTGGGCCTGGACCTCATGGTCCTGGCCGTGGCCACGGGAATGCTGAGGGGGCGCTTCGCGGTGCGGAGCAGGCCGTGGATGTGGCGGATCATGCACTCCGCCGCGTACATCGCCTGGCCGGTCGCGATCATGCATGGGCTCACGGCCGGGCGCCAGCCGGCCGGTTGGGTGGCCTGGTCCTACGTGGCCTGCCTGGCGGCGGTCGGCTCGGCGCTGGTCGTGCGCGTGCTGGCCACGGTGCGCCGGCCTCCGGTCGTACCCGAGAGGATCGAAATGCCCGCGGTGACCTCGGCCGCCACCGTGGGTGTGCCCGCGGAGCGGCCGCAGAAGGTGGCGGCGCCGGTGGCGGCGGCGGCCCAGGCGGCCGCCAGGGTCAACGCGCCGGTGAGCCTGGCCGACGCCCGGCGCAGATACCGGGAGGCCGGATGACCCCGCCCAAGATCTTTGGGCCCGAGATACGCCCGGCACACACCTCAGGAGACCGGATGACCCCCGCAACCCCGAAGGAGCAACCGTGATTCCGGCCCGAGTGCCACGGGTGTTACGCATGGGACCGGCCCGGCTGACCGCCGGGCTCGACCACACCCGGCGGCTGGACCTTCCCGCACACCGCACCCTCCACGGCGCTCCCGAGCCGCGCGAGCTGGGCGAGCTCATCTCGCAGGCCAACGAGGTGGACATGCGCGGCCGCGGCGGGGCGGCGTTCCCGTTCGCGCGCAAGCTGCGGGCCGTCGCGGACTCGGCCGGCTCGGGCGAGAGCGTCGTGCTGGTCAACGGCGCCGAGGGCGAGCCCGCCAGCTCCAAGGACGCCATGCTGCTCACCCGCAACCCGCACCTGGTGCTGGACGGCGCGGTGCTGGCGGCCGAGGCGCTGGGCGCCCGCGAGGTGGTCGTCGCCACGGCCGGGGGCGAGGTGGCCGAGGCGTCCGTCGCCGCCGCCGTGGCCGAACGCAGGGCCGCGAACATCGCGGGCGGCGCGGAGAGCCGCGTCCCGATCCGGGTGGTCGGGATCAAGGAGAGGTTCATCTCCGGGGAGGGCGGCGCGCTCGTCAACGCCGTCAACGGCGAGGAAGGCATTCCGCCCGGCCGCAAGCGGCGGGCCGCGATCAGCGGCGTGGACGGGCTGCCGACCCTGCTGTCCAACACGGAGACGTACGCGCAGTTCGCGCTGCTCGCCGAGCTCGGCCCGGAGAGGTACGCCGAGGTCGGCACGAGCAAGGAGCCCGGCACCATCCTGCTCACCGTCAGCGGCGGGGCGGCCAACGGCGCGGTCATCGAGGCGCCGACCGGCACCTACCTGGGCGACGTGCTCGCGCTGACCGAGGCCGACGTCGGCGACGGGGTGCTCATCGGCGGCTACCACGGCGCGTGGCTGTCGGCGGAGGTGGCGCAGACGGCGGTGCTCTCGCGCGAGGGCATGAAGCAGGCCGGGGCCACCCTGGGCGCCGGCATCATCGTCCCGCTCGGCGAGTCGACGTGCTCGCTGGGCGAGGCCGCCAGGGTCGCCGCCTATCTGGCGGCCGAGTCCGCGGGCCAGTGCGGCCCGTGCCGGCTCGGCCTGCCGGACATCGCCAGGGCCATGTACGCGCTGGTCGAGGGCACCGGCTCGGTGGACGCCGTACGGCGCTGCGTGCGCGGCGTCGAGCGGCGCGGAGCCTGCTTCCACCCGGACGGCACGGCGAAGTTCGTGCTGTCGGCGCTGGACGCGTTCGAGAGCGAGATCGCGCTCCACCTGGAGCACGGCTCGTGCGGACGGCCGGTGCGCGGCGTGCTGCCCATGCCCGAGCGCGAGGCGGACGTCGAGTACCGGCTGGAGGTCGACTGGTCCCGCTGCGCGGGGCACGGCCTGTGCGCGCACCTGCTGCCGGAGTTCGTGGACCTGGACGACTACGGGTTCCCGTCGTTCAGGAACGTCCCAGGATGGATGGCCAAGGAGGCGCGGCGCACCGTCGAGATGTGCCCCGCGCTGGCCCTGCGGCTCGTCCAGACCACCGGGGACGGGCCGAAGCCGGTCGGGTCGCCGCTGCGGTTGGTCAAGGACGGAGTGCTCAAGAAGGCAGGGGCGAGCGTGCCCCGGCTCACGCGGGTGGGCGCCGTACCCACCAGGAACGCGCTTGGGGGGACGGCCGGGTGAGCCCGAAGTGATGAAGATGTGACCAACCTGGCGCGTCATCTGGACGTCTCACCGATCGGCCGAACACCGACCAGCTGGGAGATGTCCATGGACCGCCGGGACTTTCTGCATGTCGCCGCGCTCGCGCCGCTGGCCGCCGCGGCGTCCCGGACCGGGGCGCTCGGGACCTCCGCGCCGCCGCCCAACTGGGCGCGGCTGCGCACGCAGCTGGCGGGCACGCTCGTGCTGCCCGGCGACGCCGGTTACAACACCGCGCGCCGCCTCTACAACCCCGCTTTCGACCGCATCAGGCCGGGCGGGGTCGCCTACTGCGCGAACGCGGCCGACGTGTCGGCGTGCCTGACGTTCGCGCGCACCAGCGGCGTGCCGGTCACCACCCGCTCCGGAGGCCACTCCTACGCGGGCTGGTCGACGGGCACGGGGCTGGTGATCGACGTGTCCAGGATGAGCTCGGTCGCTTATTCGGGCGGCCGGGCCACGATCGGCGCGGGCGCCAAGCTGATCGACGTCTACGACAAGCTCTCGCGCCACGGCGTGAGCATCCCCGCCGGCTCCTGCCCCACGGTCGGGATCGGCGGCCTCACACTGGGCGGGGGCATCGGCGTGGTGTCGAGGAAGTACGGGCTCACGTGCGACACCCTCGAGTCCGTACGCGTCGTCACGGCCGACGGCCGGGTGCTGACCTGCGACGCCGCGCGTAACGCCGGGCTCTACTGGGCCTGCAGGGGCGGTGGCGGCGGCAACTTCGGCGTGGCGGTGTCCTTCACGTTCAGGACCTTCGAGGCGCGCGACGTCACCGTGTTCTTCCTGCACTGGCCGTGGTCCAAGGCGGAGGCCGTGGTCAAGGCGTGGCAGTCGTGGGGCCCCTCCGCGCCGGACGAGCTGTGGTCGTCGCTGCACCTGGCGCGCTCGGCGAGCGGCCTGGACGCCGCCGTCGTCGGCACCTACGTCGGCGGCCGAGCCGCGCTCGACCGGCTGCTGGCCCCGCTCGTCGCCAAGGCCGGGCGGCCGTCGTCGCGCTCGGCGCGGACGGTCCCCTACCTGGAGGGCATGAAGGTCATGGGCGGCTGCGCGGCCATGTCGGTCGCCGAGTGCCGGCGGATGCCGCGGGAGGCGTTCTCGGCCAAGTCGCACATGGCGTACGGGAAGCTGCCGGCGGACGGCGTCCGGGCGCTCGTGAAGGGGGTGGCGCGCGGCGGGCGGCACGCCGTGCTGCTGGACGCCATGGGCGGGGCCATCGGCCGCGTCGGCCCCGCGGCCACGGCATTTCCACATCGGGCGGCACTTTTCAGCGTCCAGTATTACGAGGAGGGGACGGATCGGGGATGGCTGCGCGGCCTACATTCCGACATGTCTAAATATTTCGGGGATCACGCGTATGTGAATTACATCGACCCCGAATTGCAGACTTGGCGGAATGCGTATTATGGCCCCAACGCAGCCCGGCTCGCCGAGGTGAAGTCCACCTACGACCCCGACCGGCTGTTCCGGCTTCCGCAGGGCGTCTAGGACTTTCCGCGCACATACACCGGCTCTCCTACCTGCACCATCTCGTACAGGCGTACGGCGGTGGGCACCGGGACGCGTACGCAGCCGTGCGAGGAGGGCTTGGTGGGCACCACCGACGAGCCGTGCATCGCGATGCCGCCGTTGAAGTAGAGCGAGTCGAACATCATGCCCAGGGGGCTCTTCTCCCAGCCGGGCGTCCGCTTGTAGACCTTGAAGTCCCCTACCGGGGTGATGGCGTAGCCGCAGCGGCCGGCCTCGCAGTAGTGCACGTTGGCGCCGGTCGAGACATGCGAGGTCAGCACCGGGCGGCGGCGCCGGTAGACGGTGAGGAGCTGGTCGGTCAGGTTGATCTCGACCCGGTTCGCGGGGCCGTCGGGCACCAGGGGGCGCAGTCGTCTGGGCCGCTCGAACTCCTGCCAGATCTTCGGCCCCACCGCGTTCATCGGCCTCATCCGTCGGCTCTTCTGAAAGCCCCAGACCGCGTACCTCGTCTGGACGTCGTACTTGCCGTTCATGGCGCCGTAGTAGAAGCCGCGGTCGTGCAGGCGCTGCTGGAGCAGCTTGACCATGTCGCCCCGGGCGCCCGGCCGCAGAATGGTGACGGTCTCCTCCTTCTCTTCCTCGGCCGCCGGTTGTTCCGCTCGAACAGGCGGTTGCTCCACCTGGACGGGCGGGTCATCCGCCAGAGCGGGCAGCACCGCCAGTAGCGGCAGAGCGCATCCTGCGAGCAGGGCCGCAAGTACGCAGAACTTTCTTGTCATGAATCGACGGGTACCCAGATCGCCGGGAATTCATCTCCAGCGCGGGTCCCGCCAAGCAAATTCCGGAGAACAATAGAACCCCGCTAAATACTTTTATATCGCTTCTGTCGGACGAAAACGGGTGGCGCGGCGGCGGCCACGGATGGAACCATGCGGTGCCATGCGTCACTGGCCGCTCACCGAGCTCTCCATCACGACCCCGCGCCTCGTGCTGCGCCACCCCTCGCTCGAAGACCTCGACGAACTCGGCGACCGGGCCGCCGAGGGCATCCACGAAGAGGGGTTCATGCCGTTCCTCTTCCCGTGGTCGGAGGCCGAGCCGGCCGAGCGGGCCAGGAACACGGTCCAGTACCGGTTCCGCACGTGGGGCGAGTTCACCGCCGCCGACTGGCAGGTGGAGTTCGTCGTCGTCTTCGAGGGCCAGGTCGTGGGCAGCCAGGCCATCATGAGCAAGGATTTCCCGGTGACCCGCGAGGCCAAGACCGGCTCCTGGCTGGGGCGGCGCTTCCAGGGCCGGGGCATCGGCACGGAGATGCGCCAGGCCGTGCTGCACTTCGCCTTCGCCGGCCTGGGTGCCAGGTACGCGGCGACAGAAGCGTTCGAGGACAACCACGCGTCACTGGCGGTGACGCGGAAGCTCGGCTACCGGGACGACGGGATCACCATGCACTCCCGCAAGGGCGAGCCGGTCGCCACCTGCCGCTTCCGCCTGGCCCGCGAGGACTGGACGGAGTCGCCCGGCTTCGAGATCCACAACCTTGCTCCGTGCCTGCCCCTGTTCGGACTCGACACGCCCTCACGCGTCGCGCAGCCGTAGCAGCAGGCCGCCGCCCGCGAGTGCCGCGGCGGCCCAGGCGGCCGCCACGCCGAGGCCCGCCCATGGGCCGATGGGGAGGTCGGCGAGATCCACGGTCGTCTGGACGGCCAGCCCCGCGTTCGTCGGGGAGATCGACCAGAGCAGCCGCCTCGACTCCTCGCCGGAGACCATGAGGACGGCGATCGGGAACACGTAGAGCAGGCCGAGCACCACCCCGGCGGCCGCCGCGGAGTCGCGTACGGCAGTGGCGAGGCCCAGGCTGAGCAGCGCGATCAGCACCAGGTACAGGACCGAGCCGACGGCGGCGCGCAGGGTGGGCCCGTCGGCCAGGGACAGCGGCGGATAGCCGTGCGCGGGGGTGAAGCCGCTGCCCGGCAGCAGGAGCCGACCGGCCAGCACGGACCCGAGCACGGCGACGGTCCCCGCGGCCAGCGTCAGCCCGCCGACCACGACGGCCTTGGCGGCCAGGGCGGTGGTCCGGCGGGGCATGGCGGTGAGGCTGGTGTGGATCATGCCGGTGCTGTACTCGCCGCAGACCGCCAGCACGGCCAGCAGGGCGACCATCGCCTGACCGAGCTGCACGCCGACGAGGCTGATCCGGGCGGCGTCCTGCCCGCACCCCGCCGCCGCGCAGGGCACGACCGCGGCCGCCACCGCCCCCGCGGCCACGGTCAGCACGACGAGCGCGCCCAGCAGCCACCAGGGCCCCGCCACGGTACGCAGTTTGGTCCACTCGGCATGCACTTCCCGCCTCATACGTCGCTCCTGCGCAGCCGGTGGGCGGCCAGGGCGAGGGCCAGGGCCGCGTACGCGCACAGGACGGCGAAACCCGCCCACGGCGGCAGCGGGAAGTAGCCCTCAGCCGGCACGTAAGGGGCGGTCACGTGCGCGTATGTGGGCATGCTCTGCTGGATCGCGAACCCCGCCGCCGGAGTCACCCGCAGCAGCCACCGCGACACCTCGACCGGCAGGATGGAGGCGACCGCGAGCACGTACGGGACGAGGATCGTCGCGATGACCGCGATGACCGCCATGGCACTGCGCCGGAACAGAGCCCCGACGGCGAGGGCGAAGACGGCGGCCACGGCGAGCAGCGCGGCCGTGCCCACGATCACCCGCAGCGAGGTGAGCGGCTCCACCGGGGCGAGCACGTTCCCGTTGGCGGCCAGGATCGACCGGCCGACAGGCACGGTCACGGCCGCGCCGACCAGCCCGGCGACGAAGGCGGCAGCGGCGATCACGACGGCCTTGGCCGCCAGCACCCGGCCGCGCCGGGGGCTGGCGAGCAGGGTGGTGCGGATCAGGCCCCGCCGGTACTCCGCGGTGACGAACATCACCGCCACCGCCGTCATCGCGACGAGCGCGGTCAGCACCCCGGTCAGCACGCGCTCGACCGGCATGCCCTCCTCGGACGGCGCGATGTCGCCCACCCCCGTGACCTTGAACGTGTCACCCGACTGGACGAGCCCGCCCGGATGGTGCGGGGTGACGCCGTCGGCCTCCATCGAGACGCCGATGTCGTCGCGGCTCCACGCGCCCCCGGCCGCCACGCCTCGCACGCCGACCTGGTCCATGACGGCGGTGACCTCGGCGAAGCGCGAGGCGACGGCGGCTCCGCCCATCACGTTCGGGGTCACGGTCAGGTCGCCGGGAGAGGCGGCGAAGAGCCCGATCTCGACCTTCCCGGCGAGCCCGGGCGGACGGACGGTGCCCACTGTGGTCCAGTGCGAGCCGTCGGCCGACTCCTCGCCGGTGATCGTGTCGCCGGTACGGGTCAGCCGCAGCCACCGGGGCGACGCCGCCGAGACGCCACCTGGGCGCCCCGCCAGGTCCTCGGTGAAGTTGTGCTGCATGCGCACCCCGTGGCTGCCGGTGACCATCAGGGCCGCGTACGCGGTGCCCTGCCGGACGCTCTGCTTGATCATGACCCCGGCCTTGGCCCACGGTGTGACGCCGGGGACGACGTTCCTGACGCCGGGGGTGACGTCGGGCTTGCGGAGCTGCCCGGTCATGGAGCTCACGCGTACGGTGACACTGCCGTCGCCGGGCAGCGGCTGGTGCACGAAGTAGAAGCGGTCCCTTACGGCCACGCCGCCGGGACCCGTCAGAGGGGCGGGACAGGGCACTTCGATCGGCCCTTTGCTGCACGAGGAGCGGCTGCCGGTCGCGAACAGCACTCCCAGCCCCACGATCAGCAGTGTCACGAGCGCCAGTCCGAGCA
This sequence comes from Nonomuraea sp. NPDC049695, assembly GCF_040674955.1. NCBI lineage: Bacteria > Bacillati > Actinomycetota > Actinomycetes > Streptosporangiales > Streptosporangiaceae > Nonomuraea > Nonomuraea sp. NPDC049695. Next base: position 153,714 of record NZ_JBFANV010000006.1, read on the forward strand.
TCCAGCCGCGTACCGTGCGGATCTTGGTCCATTCGGCGCGCAGCAGCTGCGCGAAGCCGTCGCGCCCGGTCCGCTGTCCGGAGCGGTAGGGGGTGACGGCGGTCATCGCGCCGCTCCCCTGAACTCGACCGCGTCCCTGGTGAGATCCAGGTACGCCTCTTCCAGCGTCGCGCGGTGGGCGGAGACCTCCGAGAACGGCACTCCCTGCGCACCGAGCAGCCGCACGATGTGCTCGGCGGCCAGCCCGGAGACGACGAGGGTGTCCCGCTCGGTGACGGTCACGGTGGCGTCCGCGCCGGCCAGCACCGACATCGCCTCGGCGCGGGCCGTCGTACGCAACGTGACCCGGTCGCGCGAAGCGGTCGTGATCAGGTCGGCCACGCCGGCGTCCGCGACGACGCGGCCCCTGCCCACGACCACGAGATGGCCCGCGGTGTCCTGCAGCTCGCTCATCAGATGGCTGGAGACCAGCACGGCGCGCCCCTCCGCGGCCAGAGACCGCAGGAAGCCGCGGATCCACACGATGCCCTCGGGGTCGAGGCCGTTGAACGGCTCGTCCAGCATGAGCACCGGCGGGTCGCCGAGCAGCGCGGCGGCGATGCCGAGCCGCTGGCGCATCCCCAGCGAGTAGCCGCCCGCCCTGCGCCGGGCCGCGGAGGTCAGCCCGACCTGCTCGATCACCTCGTCCACCCGCCTGGCCCCGAGCCCCTGGGAGTGCGCCAGCCACAGCAGGTGGTTGCGCCCGGTGCGGCTCGGTTGCAGCGCCGCGGCGTCGAGCAGCGCGCCGACGTGGCTCAGGGGGTTGCGCAGGCTCGGGTACGGATGCCCGCCGACCAGCGCCCGGCCCTCGTCGGGTGCGTCCAGGCCGAGCACCACCCGCATGGTGGTGGATTTGCCCGCCCCGTTCGGCCCCACGAACCCGGTGACCCGGCCCGGCAGCACGGTGAACGTCATCCCGTCCAGCGCCTGGGTCTGGCCGAACCGCTTGCGCAGGCCGGTTACTTCGATGGTTGCTTCCACGCCAGGCAGACTAGGCAGCGACCCCCGTCGCGGTCGTCACGCGGCGGAGCGATCTCCGCCGTCGCTGGCGTCAGCTACGTCACGTCCCTCTTGTGAGGGATGCCAGGATCGCGGGTGCCCGGGACAATGACCTGGTGGAACGAGCGCAGGACCGCGCCGCGCGGCTGGTCGGGGTGGCGTACGGGTGGGGGTGCCGGGTCGCCTCGGCGCCGTACGCGCCGGTCGTGGCCGGCGTGGTGCTGGCGCTGCTCGCGGTGGCCGAGTCGGTCACGCACGCCGGGAGCGTGCCCGCCCTGAGCGACACCGTGAGCGCCCCTGTGAACGGCCCAGTGAACAGCCCAGTGAACAGCGCTGTGACCATGGACGGCTCGCCTGCGCGGTCCGAGGGCACGCCGCTCGTCCTCGTGGTCTTCTCCCTGCTCGCCCTGGCCACCACGCTGCCGCTGCCCCTGCTGTGGGCCCAGCCGGCCGTGGCGGCGGTGCTGACCTCGGTGGCAGGCCTGCTGTCGATCGGCGCCTTCCACACGCTGACCGTGGCGGGCGCGGTGGCGCAGCTGGCCACCGGCTACCGGTTCGGACGCCACGGGTCGCCGGCGGCGGCCGTGCTGGTCACCATGCCGTACCCGGTGCTGGCGGCGGCGCTCGGGCCGGGCGACCAGGTGCGCCGGCTCACGCTGCTGCTGGCGTTCCTTGCCCCGGCGGCGGCGCTGGCCGGGATCGCCGTACGGACCCGGCGCACGGCCAGGGCCGACACCGCCGCCCGGCAGGTCATCGCCGACAGCCTGCTCGAGCACACCGCCCGCGGCGAGCGCGCCCGCATCGCCCGCGAGCTGCACGACGTCGTCGCCCACCACATCTCCATGGTGGCCGTGCAGGCGGAGACCGCCCGGCTGGCCGTTCCCGGGATGCCGGCGGCGGGCGCCGAACGGCTGCTGGCGATCGGCGACACGGCCAGGGCGGCGCTGACCGAGATGCGGCGGCTGCTCGGCGTGCTCCGCGAGGACGCCGAGGCCGAGGCCGCCTGGCGTCCCCAGCCCGGCCTGCGCCTGCACGAGCTCAACGAGCTGGTGGACGAGGCCAGGCAGGCGTCGGGTACGAGCACCCGGCTGATCCTGCGCGGCTCGCCCGTGGAGCTCGACCCCGGGGTGGAGCTGGCCGCGTACCGGATCATCCAGGAGGCGCTCACCAACGCACGGCGGCACGCGCCGGGGGCGGCGGTGGACGTGGAGCTCGACTACACCGGCGACGACCTGCGCCTGCTCGTCCGCGACAACGGCCCGGGGCCGCCGAGCGCGGAAGCGGCCGGGCATGGGCTGTCCGGCATGCGCGAGCGCGCCGCCGCCGTCGGCGGCGAGCTCCGCACGGGTCCTGCCCATGGCGGCGGCTTCCTGGTCGAGGCCCGCCTGCCGGGAAGGGACGGGACGGACGGATGAGCGGCGAGACCTCCAAGATCAGAATCGTCATCGCCGACGATCACCTGGTCGTGCGGACGGGGTTCGGCGAGCTGCTCGACACCCAGCCCGACTTCGAGGTCGCGGGCACCGCCGCCGACGGGGCCGAGGCGGTGCGGGCCTGTCGCGAGTTCTCCCCCGACGTGGTGCTCATGGACGTGCGCATGCCGGTCATGGACGGCATCGAGGCCACCAGACGCCTCGCCGGCGGGCCGAAGGTGCTCATCCTGACCACGTTCGACCTCGACGAGTACGTCTACGACGCCCTGCGCGCGGGAGCCAGCGGCTTCCTGCTCAAAGACGTCACGGCCGAGCGCCTCTTCGACGCGGTCCGCGTCATCGCCGCCGGGGAGGCGCTGCTGGCCCCGGCGGTCACCCGCCGCCTCATCAGCGAGTTCGCCCGCCTGGGCCCGAAGCCGGGCACGGCGGCGCTCTCCTCGCTCACCCCTCGCGAGACGCAGGTCCTGCGGCTGGTCGCCGAGGGCCTGTCCAACCCCGAGATCGCGGCCAGGCTGGTGGTCACGGAGGAGACGGTCAAGACGCACGTGAGCCGCGTCCTGGGCAAGCTCGGCCTGCGCGACAGGACCCAGGCCGTCGTCGCCGCGTACGAGTCGGGCCTGGTCGTGCCGCGCGGCCGGGACTGAACGTCAGAAGTCGAACTTGTCGATGTTCTCCTTGTTGAACACGGTCGGCTTGCCGAGCAGCACCTCGCCCTTGGCCCCGATCGTGTACTCGCCGAGCTTGCCCGCCTTGAACTTCTCCCCCTCGGCCCCGGTGATCTGCCCGGACGCGAGCGCCGCCGCCGCGTACGACGCCAGGTAGCCGAGGTCGGCCGGGTTCCACAGCTCGAACGCCTCGATGGTCCCGTCCTTGACGAACTTCTTGAGCTGGTTGGGGGTGCCGAGCCCGGTGAGCTTGACCTTCCCCTTGTACGGCGAGTCCGACAGGTAGCGGGCGGCCGCGGCGATCCCCACGGTCGTGGGCGAGATGATGCCCGCCAGGTCCGGATACGAGCGGAGAAGTCCCTGCGTCTCGGTGAACGACTTCTGGTCCTCGTCGTTGCCGTAGGCGACCTTGACCAGCTCCATGTTCTTGTACTCGGGCTTCTTGAGCTCGTCCTTCATGAAGTCGATCCAGGTGTTCTGGTTCGTCGCGTTGGGGGTGGCGGACAGCACCGCGATCTTGCCCTTGTGCCCGATCTGCTCGGCCAGCAGCTGGACCTCCGTGCGGCCGAGGTCCTCGGCACCGGCCTGGTTCACGAACACGTGCCGGCCCGCGGGCGCGGTGTCGGAGTCGTAGCTGACGACCTTGATCCCGGCGGCCCGCGCCCGCGTGAGCGCGGGCACGACGGCGTTCGGGTCGTTGGCGGAGATGACGATGGCGTCCTGCTTCTGCTGGATCAGCGTGTTGATGTAGGACACCTGGGAGGACGCGCTGGCCTCGGACGGGCCGACCTCCTTGGCCTCACCGCCGAACTCCTTGGCGGCCTCGGCGCCGCCGCCGTCGGCGATGGTGAAGTAGGGGTTGTTGACCTGCTTGGGCAGGAACGCGATCTTCAGTCCCTGCTTGACGGGGGCGTTCGGATCGGCCGAGGCGGACGACGCGGCGGCCGTGGCGGAGGCGGAGGACTGCTGCGCCACGTCGCTCTTGGTGGTGCCGCCGCAGGCGGCCGTCAGCAGGACGAGTCCGGCGAGGAGCGCCGTGGGCCGCCAAGGGGTGCGCGTTGTCATGAAGCGGACTTCCCTTCCACTTGTGGTGATGTGCGCCGCCGCCATACCGCCCCCACGTTGGGCGCCAGCACGGATGCGACGAGCAGCAGGCCCGTCACGAAGTTCAGGACCTCGTTGGCCACGTCGGCGAGGATGAGCGCGTTGCGCACCACGCCGAGCAGCAGCACCGCCATCAGGACCCCGGGCAGCGTGCCGCGCCCACCGAAGATCGACACCCCTCCGAGCAGTACGGCGGCCACCACGGCCAGCTCGAGCCCGACGCCGTTGTCCGCCCTGGCGCTGGCGTAGCGGAACGTGTAGACCAGGGACGCCAGCGACGCCATCACCCCGGAGGCCACGAACAGCCAGAGCTTGATCCGCTTGACCCGGACGCCCGCGAAGAAGGCGGCCTCCACGTTCGAGCCGAGCGCGAAGATCGACCGGCCCGCCCCCGTCGCGTGCAGCACCACGGCCGACACCGCCGCCAGCACCGCGACCAGCACGGTCGCGACCGGGACCGGCCCGAACGAGGCCGTCGCCAGGCTCGTGTAGGCGGGCGGCAGGTCGGCCACCGCCTGGTCGCCGAGGATCACGTAAGCCAGACCGCGGAACAGCGCGAACGTCCCGATCGTGACCGCCAGCGAGGGCAGGCCGAGCCGGGTGACGAGCAGCCCGTTGAACGCGCCGCACGCCGCGCCCACTAGGAGGCAGATGGGCATGATCGCCTCGATCGGAAGCCCGGCGTTCCAGAGCCGGCCGAGCACCGCGCACGACAGGCCCAGTGTGGAGGCCACCGACAGGTCGATCTCGGCCGCGATGATCACGAGGGTCATGGTCAGGGCCATGAGGGCGATCTCGGTGGTGTCGAGCAGCAGGAAGGAGATGTTGGAGCCGTTCGCGAACCCGTCAACGCCCAGCGAGGCCCACACGACCACGCCGACGAGCAGCACGAGGATGAGCCCTTCCCACCGGCGCGCCAGGTCAAGTCGCATCGTGGAACCTCCTGCGGCGCAGCGCGGCGGCCACCCGCAGCGCGAGTATCCGGTCGAGGGCGATGGCGGCGATCAGCAGCGCGCCGTTGATCGCCGTCTGGGCGAGCGCGTCCACCCGCAGCACGGCCAGCGCGCTGGTGATGCCGGACAGCAGCAACGCCCCCAGGGCCGCCCCGTACACCGTGCCGCTGCCGCCGAAGATGGCCACCCCGCCCACCACGACGGCCGCGACCACGTCGAGCTCCTTCCCGGTGGCCACGGTGGCGTCCACCGTGCCGAAGCGGGCCGCCCACATGACTCCGGCCAGGCCCGCCAGAGCCCCGTTGGCCACGAACGCCGTGACGATCCGGCGCCGCACCCTGATCCCGGCCAGTACGGCCGCCTCGGGGTTGGAGCCGATGGCGTACAGCTCCCTGCCGGAGCGCAGGTTGCCCAGCATCCAGCCGACCACCACCAGCACGACCAGGGCGGTCAGGGCGAGCAGCGGCACCCCGAGCACCGAGCGCGTCCCGAGGGAGAGGAAGCCCTCGGGCATGTCGGCCGCGTTGACCTGGCGTCCGCCGGCCCAGGCGTAGTCGATGCCGCGGAAGGCGTACAGGGTGCCGAGCGTGGCGACCAGGGCGGGCACCTTCGCCGCCCCGACGAGCAGCCCGTTGACCGCCCCGCACAGGGCGCCGAGCAGCACGCACCCGGCGACCACGACCGCGACCGGCACGCCCGGGTGGTCGGCCAGGATCAGCGCGCCCCCGAACGCCGACAGGCCCACCACGGAGCTGACGGACAGGTCGACGTTCCTGGTGATGACCACGAGCGTCTGGCCGACGGCGAGCATGGCGACGATGGCGGAGTTCAGCAGGATGTCGCGGATGCTGGCGTAGGTGAGGAAGGACGGGTTGACGGCGCCTGTGACGCCGAAGAGCACGCCGAGTGCGACGACGATGCCCAGCTCGCGCACGCGCGCGACCCGGTCCACGAGCCGCCGCCCGCCGTTGCGCCGCACTGCCTCCGTCCTGGTGGCGGTCGCGGTCATGCGACGCTCCTTCCGGTGGCGGCGGCCATCACGCTCTCCTCGGTCGCGTCCGCGCGGGGGATCTCGGCCACCAGCCGCCCCTCGTGCATGACCAGCACCCGGTCCGCCATCCCCAGCACCTCGGGCAGCTCGGACGAGATCATCAGCACCGCCACCCCGCCTCCGGCCAGCTCCGACAGCAGCCGGTGCACCTCGGCCTTGGTGGCCACGTCGATCCCTCGGGTCGGCTCGTCCACGATGAGCACCGACGGCCGGCGCGCCAGCCACTTGGCCAGCACGACCTTCTGCTGGTTACCGCCGGACAGCACGTTCACGGGATCCGTCAGCCGCCCGAACTTCAGCCGCAGCCGCACCGCCCAGTCCCTGGCCCGCTCCCGTTCGGCCGGCCGGGAGATCAGCGGCCCCCGGCGTACGGCGGCCAGCCCGGCGAGCCCGATGTTGCGCTCGATGGACAGGTCCATGACGAGCCCCTGCTGCCGCCGGTCCTCCGGCACCAGCGCCAGCCCGGCCGCCATGGCCGCCGTGGGGCTGGCGGGCCGCAGCCGCTCGCCGTCCACCTCCACGCTCCCCGCGTCCCACCGGTCGATGCCGAACACGGCCCTGGCCACCTCGCTGCGCCCCGCCCCGACCAGCCCGGCCAGCGCGACGATCTCGCCCCGCCGCACCTCGAAGGACACGTCGGTGAAGACTCCTTCGCGGGTGAGCCGGTCCACTTTCAGCGCCACCTCGCCGCGGGAGGTCTCCTGCTTGGGGAACAGGGCGTCCAGCTCCCTGCCGACCATGCGGCGTACCAGGTCGTCGGGGGTGATGTCGGCGATCAGGTCGCTCGCGACGTACGCGCCGTCGCGCAGGACGGTGGCCCGCCGGCACAGCTCGAAGATCTCCTCCAGCCGGTGCGAGATGAACAGCAGCGCGCACCCCTGCGAGCGCAGCGCCCGCGCGACGCCGAACAGCCGGGCGACCTCCGTGCCCGACAGGGCGGCGGTCGGCTCGTCCATGACGAGCACCCGCGCCTGCCGCGACAACGCCTTGGCGATCTCCACGAGCTGCTGGTCGGCGATCGACAGGCCGCGGGCCGGCTGGTCGGGGTCGAGGTGCACGCCCAGCCTGCCGAACAGCTCGGCGGTGCTCGCGCGCATGGCCCGCCGGTCGATGCCGAGGCGGCGGCGCGGCTGGCGGCCCATGAAGATGTTCTCCATGACCGACAGGTCGGGGAAGAGGGTCGGTTCCTGGTAGATGACCGCGACCCCGGCCCGCTGCGCGTCCGCGGGCCCGCCGAACTCCACCGGCTCACCGTCCAGCAGGATCCGCCCCGAGTCGGGGCGGTGGACGCCGGAGAGGATCTTCACGAGCGTCGACTTGCCCGCGCCGTTCTCCCCGGCGAGCGCGTGCACCTCGCCGGGGAAGAGCTCCAGAGAGACCTCGCGTACGGCGCGCACCGCACCGAACGCCTTGCTGACCTGTGAGAGGGACAGAACGGGCGTCTCATTCATTTGCCGCGGCTCCCCGGCAAAATCGTTTTAAGCAATGTGGCGACGGTAATTCAGCAATGAGGGAGCGTCAATGGCTGCTGAATACGAGATCGCCACGCGCACAAAGTCGTGCGGAAATTGTTACGTTTTAAGGAGTTCTTTCGCGGGCAAAGAACACGCCTCGCGGCGGTACCTGCCCGGCGCCACCTCATACTCCCGCTTGAAGGCGTTGGCGAAAGCGAACTCCGAGCCGTAACCGACGCTGGCGGCGATCCTGCTGAGCGGCGCGTCGGACTCGCGCATCAGGCGGGCCGCCGTGGCCAGGCGCCACCAGGTGATGTACGCGAGCGGCGGCCGGCCCACCAGCGAGCTGAAGCGGCGGGAGAAGGCCGCCCTCGACAGCCCCGCCCGGGCGCCCAGCTCCTGCACCGTCCACGGATGGGCGGGATCGCGGTGAATGGCGTCCAGCGCGGCGCTGATGCCCGGATCGGCCAGCGCCTGCGCCCACCCGCCGACCGAGCAGTGGCCGTGCTCCCCCTCGAACCAGGCCCGCAGGATGTAGAGCAGGAGCAGGTCGAGCAGCGACGACACCACCGTGTCGGCGCCCAGCCGAGGGCGCTGGATCTCCGCGCCCAGGGCCTCGACGGCGGAACGCAGCTCGGTGTGCAGGCCGAGCCGGGCCGGCAGGTGGATCAGGCCGGGCAGCTCACGCAGGATCGGATGGGCCCGGCCGGGGTCGAGCCGGTAGCCCCCGCACAGCAGGACGGCGGACACGGGGCCGTCGATCGACTCGGAGGCGAACAGACCGAGCCCGTCGTCCAGCGGGTCGCAGTCGAGCTCGACCACCGGGGTGGAGGGCGAGTCGGCCATCGCGTAGCCGTCACCGTGGGGGAAGAAGAGCACGTCGCCCACCGACAGCGCGATCGGATCGCCTTCCGGCGCAATCAGCCAGCTCGACCCCCGCAGGATCACCTGGAATCCCGCGGAGCCGGGCACTGAGGGGAAGCGCTGCCCCCAGGGCGCGCGCAGCTCGACGCGGGCCGAGCGGGGGCTGCCGGTGCGCATGAGGGCGATCACGTCGCTGAGCACATCCACGGAAGAAACCTACAGGAAGACGATCGCGTATGAAATCGACGAGGTTGACGCATTGGTTGTCTCGCTACGGGCATCTACGGTGGCCTGCATGAGAACAGTACTGGTCACGGGCGCGACCGGCACGGTCGGCAGGGTGGTGGCGGCACGGTTGGGTGCGGCCGAGGTCGAGGTCAAGCCGTTCAGCAGGGCCAGAGGCGACCTGTCGGACGCCGGGTCGCTGCCGCTCGACGGAGTGGAGTCGGTGTTCCTGGTGTGGCCGTTCGCCACGGCGGACGGGGCACGGGCGGTGATCGACGCCATCGCGCTCCGGGCCCGCCGCGTGGTCTACCTCTCCTCCGCCGCGGTACGCGACCACGAACGCGAGATGGAGCGGCTGATCGAGGAGTCCGGGATGGAGTGGACGTTCCTGCGTCCGCACGCCTTCGCCGCCAACGCGCTGCGATGGGCCGCGCAGGTGCGGGCAGGGGTGGTACGCGGCTCGTACGGCCGGGCCGCCATGCCCGTGGTGGACGAGCGGGACATCGCGGCGGTCGCCGTACGGGCGCTGCTGGACGACGGGCACCACGGCGCCATCTACGAACTGACCGGTCCGGAGCCGATCACCCAGGCCGACCAGGTACGCGTCATCTCCGAAATCACGAAATTTCCGGCGCACTGGGAGGAGGTCCCACCGGACCGCACCCGCGCGGAACTGCTGGCCATGGGCTGGCCTCCGCACGCCGTGGACGGCGTGCTCCAGGCCCAGGCGGACCTGATCAGCGATCCGGCCCCCGCCACCTCGACGGTCGAGGAGGTCACGAAGACCCCGCCCCGCACGTTCGCCGCCTGGGTGGAAGAGCACGCCGCGGACTTCCGTTCACCCGGCGAGCCGCCCGAGACCATGCGGGCCGCCCGCATCCACGAATACGGCGGCGAGATCCGCTACGACCGGATCCCGACGCCGCGGCCGGGCCCTGGGGAGGTGCTCATCGAGGTGGCCGCGGCCTCGTTCAACCCGTCGGAGGTCGGCCTGCGGGCGGGCCTGCTGCGCGACGTGCTCCACGTGGAGCTGCCGCACACGCTCGGCTCGGACGTCTCCGGCACGGTCGTCGAGACCGGCCGTGGCGTCACGGACCTGGCGCCAGGCGACCGCGTGTTCGGCCTGGTGGGCGGCGTGGCGGCCGAATACGCCGCCGTGCCCGCGAGCGTGCTGGCCAGGGCGCCGGAGAGCGTCCCGCTCGCCCATGCGGCCGCCGTACCGGTGGCCGGGCTCACCGCCTGGCAGGCGGTCCACGAGCACGCCCGCGTCACGCGGGGGCAGCGCGTGCTCATCAACGGGGCGGGCGGCGGGGTCGGCATGTTCGCCGTCCAGCTCGCCAAGCTCGCGGGCGCGACCGTGTTCGCCACGGCGAGCCCGCGCAGCGCGGCCGCGGTCAAGTGGTACGGCGCCGACGAGGTGATCGACTACACGACCACGCCGCTCCCCGGCGGCATGGACGTGGTGCTGAACCTGGCCGCGCTCCCCGCTAAGGACGCCGCCGCCCTGGCCGGGCTCGGGCGCACGGTGGTCACCATCGCCACCCCGATCGAGGGCGGCACCCACTTCGTGGCCCGCAACGACCCGGCTCAGCTGGCCGAGCTCGCCGCCCTCATCGACCGGGGCGAGCTCGACGTCGAGATCGCCGAGTCGCTCCCCCTGGCCGAGCTGGGGAAGGTGCACCGCCGGGCCGAGGAGGGCGACACGCGCGGCAAGATCATCCTGCTTCCGGCGTGAAGTGGCGGAGCACCTCGGGGTTGGCCATGGCGTCGGGGTTGGCCGCCTGCTCGACGGGCGTGCCCAGCAGGATCTTGCGTACGGGCACCTCCAGCTTCTTGCCGGAGAGTGTGCGGGGGATGCCCGGGACCACGTGGATCTCGTTGGGCACGTGACGCGGTGACAGCTCCTTGCGCAGGGCGTCACAGAGGGCGCGTTCGAGCGGCTCGGTGAGTGTCGCGTCCTCCGCGAGCGTCACGTACAGCAGCAGCCGGCCCTCCTGCCCGAGCTGCCCGGTGTCGATCACCAGGCTGTCGGCGATCTCCTCGAACCGCTCGACCACCCGGTAGAACTCGCTGGTCCCCATCCGGACGCCGCCCCGGTTGAGCGTCGAGTCGGAGCGGCCGTAGATCACGCAGCTGCCGTCCTCGTTGACCTTGATCCAGTCGCCGTGCCGCCACACGCCCGGATAGACGTCGAAGTAGCTCTCGAAGTAGCGCCGGCCGTCGGGGTCGTTCCAGAACTTCACCGGCATCGACGGCATCGGCGCGGTCAGCACCAGCTCGCCCACCTCGCCGACGACCGGCTTGCCCGAGACGTCGTACGACTCCACCTTGGCCCCCAGCGACCGGCACGGGATGATCCCCGCCCTGATCGGGTGGAGCACGGTCGCCCCGACGAACCCCGTGCACACGTCCGTTCCGCCGGAGAAGGACCCCAGCGGGATCCCCGGCAGCTCGGAGGCCACCCATTCGAACCCCTCCGGCGGCAGCGGCGACCCGGTCGAGCCGATGCCGCGCAGCCGCTCCAGCCCCTCGGGGTGGATCCCGGCCTTCAGCGAGGCCATGATGTACGGCGCCCCGACCCCGAAGTAGGTCACCTCCTCGGAGTCGGCGATCCGCCACAGCGCGGCCGGCGACGGATAGGTGGCCGCGCCGTCGTACAGCACCGGCGTGGCCCCCACCAGCAGGGCGCCGATGAGGTAGTTCCACATCATCCAGCCCGTGGTGGTGTACCAGAAGAACACATCGCCCTCGCCCACGTCCTGGTGGAAGGCGAGCGACTTGAGATGCTCCAGGACGACGCCGCCGTGGCCGTGCACGATCGGCTTGGGCAGCCCCGTGGTGCCGCTGGAGTAGAGGATCCACAGCGGGTGGTCGAACGGCACCCGTTCGAACTCCAGCGGCCCCTCCTCCGCCCGCAGCCCCTCCCAGCCGATCACCTCGCCGTGCGGCACCTCCCGGGTGCGCGCCTCGGAGGGCTCGGCCTGCTGAGGGGCACGGCCCTCGTCGAGCGCCGCCAGGTACGGGATCCACACGGTCGCGCGCAGCGTGGGCAGCTGGGCGGCGATCTCGTTGACGGCGTCGGAGCGGTCGTACGTCTTGCCGTTGTAGTGGTAACCGTCGACCGCGATGAGCACCTTGGGCTCGATCTGCTTGAACCTGTCGACGATGCTCGGCACCCCGAAGTCGGGCGAGCCGGCCGACCAGATCGCGCCCAGCGACGCGGTCGCCAGGAAGGCGATCAGGGCCTGCGGGATGTTCGGCAGGTAGGCCGCCACCCGGTCACCACGCCGCACGCCGAGCCGGGCCAGCCCCGCACGGACGCGGGCCACCTCCTCGCGCAGCTCCTCCCAGCTCAGCTCCTGGCGGGCGCCGTCCTCGGACACGAACACCACGGCGGTGCCCTCCGTACGGCGCAGCGCGTTCTCGGCGTAGTTGAGCGAGCCGCCCTCGAACCACCTGGCGTCCGGCATCGTCCCCGACAGAACCGGCCCGTCGCCACGCTCCCCGATGACGTCGAAGTAGTCCCAGACCGACGTCCAGAACTCCTCGGGGCGCTCGACGGACCACCGCCACACGTCCTCATAGGGACCCGACCGCCCCAGCCACTCCAGGTAACGGGTCAGCCTGGCCTTCGCGACCACCTCTTCGCTCGGCTCCCAGAGAAGCTCGCCCTCAGCAACCATGTGCCCCATCCTGTCGCCCGTTTGGGGGAAAGTCATACCCGACCTTCCACATAACTTGCTATTTCCGTAGGTGGTCCACCGCCATACGCGCGGCCGTGCCGATCACGGCGTCGGCCCGCGGCTGGTTGAGCGCGGTGCTGAAGGACCGGGTGACCACGGCCACCGCGTAGCGCCGGCCGTCGGGGTATTCGACGACACCCGACTCGGCGCGCAGCGTGGGCAGCGTGCCGGTCTTGCCGCTGACCGCGACGTCGTCGTACGGGAAGCCGGAGGCCAGGCGGTGCGGCCACACCTGCATGTTGAACACGCCGCGCATCCAGGCGCACGACTCCGCCGAGGCCGCCTCGTCCCGCCAGATCATCCCGAACAGCCGGGCCAGCTCGCGGGGGGTGGACCGGTTCGTCCGCGCGGGGTCGAGCGCGCTCAGCCGCGCGATGTCCTCGGGATCCACGAACGGCCACCCGTGCCCGGCGTCGACACTCATGCTGCCGAGAAGCTCCCGGGCGCTCTGCGTCACCCGGGTCCCGTCGAGCCCGAACTCCGCCGGCACGGCGTTGACCGCGTCGAACCCCACCCGGTGCAGCAGCAGGTCGGCGGAGGTGTTGTCGCTCACCGTGATCATCAGATAGGCCAGGTCGCGCAGCGAGATCGTCACCTCGTCGAGCATCGCCGAGACCCCCGTCGCCCCCGGCACCCGGTCGCCGGCCGTCACGGTCACCCGCTCGGAGAGATCCAGCAGCCCCGCGTCGGCCTGCCGGCAGAGCGCCACCAGCAGCGGCACCTTGAACATCGACGCCGTGGGCACCGGCTCGTCCGGCCGGTGCCCCACATCCCGCCCCGAGTCGATGTCGGCGGCGTACAGCCAGCCGGTCACGCCCGCCGCACGGAACAGCGCGTCGAAGTCGCTCATGCCAGCATCCCCGGCCTGCGGCTGACCCGCCGCACGGACACGGCGCCCTCGTCCGTCATCCCGGCGCTCTCCTTCAACGTACGTACGGCCACGGCCGAGAAGTCGTTGACCGCGTTCGCCGCCACGCGCCAGGCGGTGGAGACCCGGCACGTGATCGGCGAGCCTAGCAGCGGCCTCCAGGCGAGCCCCGGGGACTCCACCTTCGGGCCGAACGCCACCGCCGCCCCCGCCAGCACCAGCCCCAGCCCCGCGCCCTCGTGCACCTGGACGGGCACGTAGCCGTGACGGCGGCACTCCGAGAGCATCTCCGCGTAGAGCCCCGGCTCGCCCTCCTGGGGCGGCATCAGCAACTCACGTCCGGCCAGGTCGGCCAGGTGCACCTCCCCGACACCGGCGAGCGGGTCGCCTTCGGCCAGCAGCACGCCCTGCGCCTGCACGAGCACCTGGCCGAACCGCAGACCGGGCGCGGAGACCGGATGGCGGACCAGGCCCACGTCGATGGCTCCCTCCGCCAGCGCCGTCACCTGGTCGGCGGTCCAGATCTCGGCGGGCGCGAGGCGTACCTCGGGATTGGTCTCGCGGAAACCCGCGACCAGGGCGGCGATCACGGCGTCGGCCAGGTCGGGCGGGACACCGACCTTGAGCACCGCGCCCTCACCCTGCCTGGCCAGCTCGTGCAGGCGGTCCACCCTGGCCACGATCTCGCGGGCCTCGCCCAGGAGCAGCCTGCCCGCCTCGGTGAGCCGCACCTGGCGGGCCGAGCGGTCGAACAGCCGCACGCCGAGCTCCTCCTCCAGGCGCTTGATGCGCTGGCTGAGCGGCGGCTGCGCCATGCCGAGGCGGATCGCGGCGTTGCCGAAGTGGAGTTCCTCCGCGACCACGGTGAAGTAGCGGAGATGCCGGACGAGGTCCACGACCAGCCACTATATCCATATTTATATCTTTGAAGCAGCCATATCAGTATTGGACGCCCCTGCCGTCCCTCTGGTGTTCTCTCCGTCATGGCACCACAAAGGGGGACACTGTACGTGCGGCGCCGCCGGTGGCCGTGGATCATCCCGGCGCTCCTGGTCCCGGTCGTCGCGGCGGGAGGCGTCATCTGGGCGCTGCGCACGGAGGGCTCGCCGAAGGAGACGGCCGACAAGTATCTGGCGGCGTGGTCGGCCCAGGACTATGCGGGGATGCGCGCCCTGGTGGCGGACCCGCCCGCCGACTTCGAGACCTGGCACCGCCGCTTCCGCACCGATCTCAAGCTCACCGGGGCGCAGTTCTACGTCCCAAGGGCGTCGGGGGTCTTCGCTTCGTACGGAGAGGAGATCGGCTTCGCGGCGAAGCTGACCGGCCAGGAGGACTGGGACTACAGCGGTGAGCTCAAGCTGGTCGAGCGCGACCGTACCTGGAAGGTGGCCTGGACTCCCGCGACCATCCACCCGCTGCTCAGGCAGGGCCGCTCGCTGCGCGTCATCACCCAGCAGGGCGACCCGCTGCGGGTCCTGGCCGCCGACGGCACCCCGATCAACACCCCGTCCGCGCCGGGCTCGGTGCAGCAGCTCGTGGAGGGCGTCAAGCAGACGTTGCCGGACCGCTTCAAGGCGCCGAACCGCTCCCGGATCGACCTCTACGAGGGGGACAAACCCATCAAGACGGTCGTCCCGGCGGCCGGATACAAGCCGATCCAGACCACCATCGACCTGAAGGTCCACCGGGCAGGAGCCAAGGCCCTGGAGGGCGTCTCCCAGCCCGCCTCGCTGGTGGCCCTCCGTGCCTCGACCGGCGAGATCCTCGCGGTGGTGAACAGGCCGGGAGGCTTCAACCGGGCGCTGCTCGGCAAGTACCCGCCCGGCTCGACGTTCAAGGTCGTGACCGCCTCCGCGCTGGTGGCGGACGGGACCGAGCCGTCCCGCCGGGTCACGTGCCCCGCCGAGCAGAACATCGGCGGCTTCCCGTTCCACAACGCGAACTTCGAGGACTTCGGCACGCTGTCGTTCGAGGAGGCGTTCGCGCACTCGTGCAACACCACGTTCGGGCAGATGAGCGTGGACCGGCTCAAGGGCGGGCGGCTGGCCGAGGTCGCCCGCAGCTTCGGCTTCGGCACCCCGATCACCCCCGGCGTCCCCGCGGTCCGCGCGGAGTTCCCCGACCCGAAGGACGACACGGATCTGGCCTCCGCCTCGATCGGCCAGGGCCGCGTCCTGGCGAGCCCGCTCAACATGGCCTCGGTCGCGGCCGCCATCGCCAGTGGCGCGTGGATCGCCCCCCACCTCGTCAAGGGCGAGCTGATCCCGGGGGCTCAGCCGGACAACCCGCGCCCGCTGGAGCCGGGGGTGGTCGCCGCCTTGCGCAAGCTCATGCCCGCCGTCGTCACCGAAGGCACCGCCCACGCGGTCCGCTTCCCGGAGGGCACGGCCGGCAAGACGGGCACGGCGGAGTACGGCTCGGGCAAGGAGCCGCCGACCCACTCGTGGTTCATCGGCTACCGGGGCGACCTGGCCTTCGCGGTCATCGCCGAGGGCGCCGGCCCAGGCGCCGCCGTAGCCGCCCCCGCCGCCGCCCGCTTCCTGACCGCGCTGTCCTGACCGCGCTGTCCTGACCCACGGCTCCCGGACGCGAACGCCGCGCAGGGGCGAGGCTGTAGGGCGGCGCGCTGGAGCACAGGTGCTGGGACGGTTCAGAGGACGGCGCGGCCGGCGGAGGCGGTGAGAGAGGCGACGGCGGCGACCACTTCAGAGGCGTTGGAGAGGTCGGGCAGCACCACGTCGGCGCCCGCGTCGCGCAGCTCGGCGGCCATGGAGCGCCCGGAGGCGACCCCGATCATCGCGGCCCCGCCGATCTTGGCCGCCTGCACGTCGCGCGTGGAGTCGCCGATCACCACGGTGTTGGCCGCGGTGAACGGCGTGCCGAGGCGCTGCTTGGCGCGCGACTGCGCCACCTGCAGCAGCGTCGCCTTGGGGTAGACCTCCTCGCCGTATCCCCCCAGCGCGAAGTCGACATGCTTGTCCAGCCCGAACGCCTTGAGCTTGTGGACGGCGTTGCTCTTGATGGTGCCGGTCAGCACCGTCTGGATCACGCCGTCGAGCCTGGACACCGCCTTCAGGGCGTCCTTCGCCCCCGGCATCATGCGCCCCTCCTTGGCCAGCCGTCCGCGCCGGTCGGCGAAGGCCACGGCGAGCGCCGACAGGAACTTGGGCAGGTGATCGTCCTCGGCCTGGACGCCGTTGACGGCGAGCGTCTCGAAGACGATCTCGGAGTCCGGGCGGCCCATCGGGGGCACGAGCTTGACCAGCGGCCGCCCGGTCACGAAGCGGAACGCCTCGGCGTACGCGTCCCTGGTCACGATGGCGACGTCGACCAGCGTCAGGTCGACGTTCCAGAGCACAAGCCGGTTGATGGCAGCCTCCTGGGGGTGACGCCGCATAGCGTACGACGTGCGCCGCCGCTCGAGTTCAGTCCTTGAGCTTAAGGCCAACGCCCGGCGCGGGTTCGGCACCTGGGCGATTTGAGCATGGACTGCCCTAGGCGTAATCGAGCGCGGCGGAGAGGGTGTCGACCACGGGCAGGCCGGTGCCCTCCAGCTCGGCCCTGGTGGTCATCCCGCCCGTGTAGAGCACCGCCCTGGCCCCCACGTGCTTGGCGGCGAGCCCGTCGTCCACGCTGTCGCCGATCACCAGGATCTCGCGGGGGTCCACGCCGATGGACTCGATGTGCGCCACCATGTGCGCGGCCTTCTCGCCGCCCGTGGTGCCGAGCAGCCCGTCGATCCGGTTGAAGTGCCTGGTGATGCCGAACGACTCGACCTTGGGCACCAGGTGGGCGTGCGGCGCCATCGAGCAGAGCGACTGGGTGCCCGTCCAGCTCGTCAGGACGAGCTCGGCGTCGTCGGCCAGCCCGCAGACCTCGCTCAGCCGGAAATAGTGCTCGTGGAACCCGTCGTCCAGCAGCTGCCACTCGCCCTCGGCCAGGGGACGGCCGAGCAGGCGCTCGTAGGCGACCCAGATGGGCCGGGTGTAGACCGCGCGGAAGCCGTCGGCGGTCAGGACAGGAAGCGCGTACGGCTTGAAGACCTCGTTGGTGGCTCCGACCACGGCGTCGATGTCGTGGAAGAGGGTGCCGTTCCAATCCCAGATGATGTGCGTCGTCATGTTGCGACAAGCTTAGACGGCACGTGTGACAACTCGATGAACATCAAGGTCGGGGGCCGCGGCCATCCGGCCACGGCCCCCGCGAGAGGCTACTTGCAGGCCTTGGAGGTGGTGCCGGCGCCGTTCTGGCCGCCGCGCCCGCCGTTCCACTGGATCGAGGCGCCGCCCCAGGCGCACATGTTGTTGGCCGAGATCATGTTGCCCCAGTGCCGGCCCTTGTTGCCCGCCTTGAAGCGGAACTGGTCATACCGGCCGTCCTGGGCGTACACGCTGATGGTGCCGGTCGCCGAGGAGGCCGTCCTGATCTCCACCCAGTTGGTCTTGCACCTGGAGGACCACCAGAGCTTGATCGTCCCAACCTTGCCGTCAATGCGGCTCTTGATGTCGGCCGTCCGGACCACCTTGGCCGCGTTCCAGCAGCCCGACTTGGCCGGGTCCTGGTGGTCGTACGGCTTGGCCTGCGCGTTCGCGGGCGCGCCCGCCAGCAGGACCGCTGCCATGGCACCCGCGGCGGCAGCCGCGACTCGAAGCTTCACTTGGACCGACTCCTTGCATCTAACTGACAGTGCTGCGTCGGCACCTTAGCGAGACCGGGCTCCGGGCATTCATGGAACTGTGATCTATGTGATCTCACCGTTATCAGCGCAGTAGGTCGGGAATCTCCTGTGTGGCGTACCACATGAGCTCGTGCGCCTCGGCCCCGTCCACGGTGAACCTCGCGTCGTCGTCGCCCGCGTCGGCGGCGGGCAGCGCGGCGACGGCGGCCTCGATGTCGGGGCCGGCCTCGTGGTCGTCGATGTGCACCGCGGCCACCTTGGCCAGCGGGATCGGGTCGGCGAGGCGTACTCGCGCCCGTTCCTCCAGATCGACCCCCGCGGAGACCGAGCGGTCGGGCACCTCGGCCGCGACCACCACGCGGCGCGGCGCGGCCTCGACGCCGTCGGCGAGGTCGGCGGCGAGCATCCGCAGCGAGGCGCGGGCCGCCTCGGTGAGCGCCACGTACTCGAGCTCCTCGGTGTCACCCGAGGCGTACCACTCGGTCAGCGCGGGGGTGACCGCGTAGCCGGTCAGCGGGGCCGGGCCCAACTCCCCCGCCTGGACCGCCGTGGCCAGTGCCGGGAGAGTGCACGGCAGATAGACGCGCATGACGAACCTTTCGTGCTTTTTGGCCGAGCTCCGCTCGGCAGTGCGGAGACGGATGTCCTCGCTGCGCTGCGGATCCGTCTCCCCCTTGCAAGGGCTCTATCATGCCCGTCGCAGCGTGACGCGGAGGAGGGTCTCGAGTTCCGCGATGGTCGAGTTCGCGTCGCTGTGGTGGATGCCGGCGATGCCGAGTGCGCGGGCGGCCACGATGTTGGCCTCGATGTCGTCGATGAACACGCACTCCTCGCCGCCGCGCCCGATCTGCTCGAGCGCGTGGTGGAAGATGCGCGGCTCGGGCTTGCGCATGCCGACCTCGCCGGAGATCACGACCGCGTCGAAGAACTCGTCCCAGTCGTGGCGGGGATACTCATTCGACCACGAGTTAGAGACCAAACACGTTTTGACACCATTTTTCCGTACGTCGCGGAGCATGTCGTACATAGCGTCAACTCGTTCGAATCCCGCGAACATCCGGGCCAGCAGCCCTTCGGCCACGGGCGGCACGCCGTCCAAGGTCAGCAGCCTCGCCGCGAGGTCGCGCTCGAAAGCCGAGCCGTCGATCTCACCCCGCTCCAGCGCGTGGACGACGCTCTCGCCGTCACCGCGGTAGGCGTGGTCGATCATCTTCCGCATCACGTCGCGGTAGTGGTCGCCGTCGATCCTGTCGGCCGCGATCCAGCGCGCGATGGCGTCGGAGAGGCCGGTCGTCAGCACTCCGCCCCAGTCGATGAGCACACCCGTAAGCACGGTTCCAGAGTAGAGCAGTCTCCGATGTCGCCTTTACACGACTCGGCGTTTGTTAATCGGCAAAACCCCACAAAAAGAATGTCCGAAATATCCCGTTATGGTGATCCTCCAGCGATAGTCGCTACCCAGAAAGGACCGCCGTGCGGACGACGATCCTGATCACCTCCAATGGCCTGACCGCCTCCAACGGCCTGACCGCCTCCCCAGACCAGTGGACCGCCCCCGGAGTCGAACTCTTCCAATTCCCGCCGATCTTCCCCGGCGGCCCGGAATGGCTCACCAAACCCGTGCTCATCGCCCTGCTCAGCTCGGCCATCGCCATCGCCGTGTCCTGGGCCGCGTTCGCCAAGCCGAAGATCATCCCACGCGGCTGGCAGAGCATCGGCGAGTACGCGTACGAGTTCGTACGCGAGCAGATCGCCAAGCCCAACCTCGGCAAGGACTCCGACCGCTGGATGGGCTTCCTCTTCACGGTCTTCCTGACCGTGCTCATCTGGAACCTGATGGGCGTCATCCCGCTCATCCAGTTCCCCGTGGCCGCGCGCATCACCTTCCCGCTGGTGCTGGCGGTCACCGTGAACGTCATCAAGATCTACCTCGGCGTCCGGCACCACGGCGTGCGCGGCTACCTGCGGGGCATCGTGCACCTGTCCGGCCTGCCGGGCTGGGCGTACGGGCTCTATGCCCCGATGATCCTGGCCGAGGTGTTCATCACGTCACTGTTCACCCACTTCATCCGGCTGTTCGCGAACATGTTCGCCGGCCACATCATCGTGGCCTTCTTCAGCTCGGTGGGCTTCTGGTTCCTGTTCGAGCGGCTCACCCCGCTGGGCGCGGGCCTCGGTATCCTCGGCGTGGCGATGACGATCGTGATGACCGCGCTGGAGATCCTCATCCAGTTCCTGCAGGCGTTCCTGTTCGCCATGCTGGCCGGGATGTTCATCGCCAGCGGGCTGCGCGGCTCGCACTAACCCTTGATCACGGCGGCCAGCTTGCGGTGCTCCGCGGAGCGCAGCACGCGGGCCGCCTCATCCGCGTCGGCCACGGGGGCCTTGGCCAGGAATCCCCGGTTCTGCTTGAGCGTGAGCAGCCGGGTGACCGACTGGTCGAGCCGCTGCTGCGAGATCCGGCCGGACTTCACCGCCGCCAGCAGCGCCTGATACGCCTTCGGCAGGTCGTTCGGCATGAGGAGCAGGTCGGCCCCGGCCAGGAAGGCCCGCACCGCGATCTCCCCGTCGTCGTACTTCTTGCGCACGCCCTCCATGTTGAGCGCGTCGGTGGAGATCACCCCCTTGAAGCCGAGCTTCTGCCTGAGCAGGCCGGTCAGGATGGGCTTGGAGAGCGTGGCCGGGTCTCTCGACGGGTCGAGCTTGGGGAAGACGATGTGGGCGCTCATCACGGCGTCCACACCCGCGCCGATGGCGGCCTTGAACGGCGGCGCGTCGATCCGCTCCCACTGGGCCTTCGTGTGCTTGATCACGGGCAGCCCGGTGTGGCTGTCGACGTCGGTGTCGCCGTGGCCGGGGAAGTGCTTGGCGGTGGCGGCCACCTTGGACGCGCCGAACCCCTTGACCGCCGCCGCCACCATCTTCGCCACCCGCGCCGGATCGTCGCCGTAGGCCCGGCGGCCGATGACAGGGTTGTCCGGGTTCACGTTCACGTCGGCGACCGGGGCGAAGTCGAGGTTGACGCCGAGCGCGCGCAGCTCGTCGCCGGTGGCCTTGGCCACGGCCCTGGCCAAATCGGGGTCCTTGGTCGCGCCGATCTCGGCGGCGCCGGGGAAGTCGGTCATGAGCGCGGACATCCTGGCCACCAGGCCGTTCTCCTGGTCGGTGCCGATCAGGAGCGGGACTTCCCTGGACGACTTCTGCAGGCCGTTGGTGAGGCCGACGACCTGGCCCACGCCCTTGATGTTGTGCGGGAAGAGGATCACGCCGCCGAGGTGGTACTTCGCGATCACCTTGGCGGGGGTGCCGGCGCCGTACCTGGCCTGGTTCTCGCCCGAGACCGTGTCGGCCGCGGTGCCGTACAGGACGGGCATCAAGAGCTGGCCGACCTTCTCCTGCACGCTCATCTTCGACAGGGCGCGCCCGACGGTGCCCGTCTGGGTCTGCGGCGGGCCCTGCGGGGTCGTCTGGGGCGCCGCGGTCTGCGCGGGCGGCGCGGCCTTGCCGCCTCCGGTGGGGGTCGCGCCCGCCGATCCGCCGCTGCCGGCGCAGGCGGTGAGAGCGAGCGTGAGGAGGCCTGCCGTACCGATCCGTCGAAGCATGCCTCCAAAGGTATCCATCCGACGACCCGGCCGAGACCTTCCCTTTACCCTGCACCTGAGCGAGGGCCGGCCCATCACCCTCCGCCTGAGCGAGGGCCGGGCTACAGACCGAGCCGGGCTACAGACCGATCCGGGCTACAGACCGATCCGGGCTACAGACCGATCCGGTCGAGGCCGGGCAGGTGGGCGCGGGCCGCCGCACGCGCGTAGGCCGCCGTCGGCTGTGCCCGGGCGGCCTCGGCCGCGCGGCGGCACTGGTCCAGCGTGTGCGTGGCCAACCCCGCCCGTACGGCGGGCAGCGCGGCGGCCCCCATCGACAGCGTGGAGACCCCGAGCCCGACGAGCACGCAGGCCAGCGCCGGGTCGGCGGCCGACTCGCCGCAGACGCCGCACGGCTTGCCCGCGTCCGAGGCGGCGGTCGCGGTCATGGCCACCAGGTCGAGCAGCGCGGGCAGCCACGGGTCGTGCAGCGCGCTCACGGCGGCGACCTGGCGGTCGGCGGCGAAGGCGTACTGGGCGAGGTCATTGGTCCCGATCGAGACGAAGTCCGCCCGGACGAGCAGTTCGCGGGCCCGCAGCGCGGCCGACGGGATCTCGATCATCACGCCCACGTCCCTCAGGCCCCTGGTCCGGCACTCCTGCGCGAACCACCCGGCCTCCTCGGCCGTGGCCACCATCGGCGCCATGACCTGGAGCCCCGGGGACGCGACAGCCGCCAGCGCGCCAAGCTGCGCCTCCATGACCTCGGGGAACCGCCTGAACCTGCGCAGCCCCCGCTCCCCCAACGCTGGGTTCGGCTCGGCGGGCGCGGGCAGGAACGCCAGCGGCTTGTCGGCGCCGCCGTCCAGCGTCCGCACGACCACCTTGCCGCCGGGGAACGCCTCGAGCGCCGCCCGGTAGGCACGCCGCTGCTCCTCGGCGGAGGGCGGCTCGGCCCTGTCGAGGAAGAGGAACTCGGTCCGGTAGAGCCCGACGCCCTCGGCGCCGGCGCTGACGGCGGCGTCGAGCTCGGAGGGGCCGCCGATGTTCGCGAGCAGCGGAACCGCGTGCCCGTCGGCAGTCCTGCCGGGGCCCTTCGCCGAGGCGAACGCGGCCTGCCTGGCGGTGTCCGCGCCGACCGCCTCGGCCACGTCGGACTCGGCCGGCTCCACGCGCACGTCTCCCGAGGTGCCGTCGGCCATCACCCGGACGCCCGGCGGGATGGCGGTCGCGCCCCCGCAGGCCACAACGGCGGGCAGGCCCATCGCCCTGGCGATGATCGCGGTGTGGCTGGTGGGCCCGCCCTCCTCGGTGACGAACGCGACGACGTCCTGCTTGCGCAGCAGCGCCGTGTCGGCGGGCGCGAGGTCCCTGGCGACCAGCACGTACGGCTCCTTGGGAGAGATCGGAAGCCCCTGCATGGCGTGCCCGTAGAGGATCGCGATCACGCGGTCCCTGATGTCGTCGAGATCGGCGGCCCGCTCGCCCAGGTAGCCGCCGGAGCCGGCCAGCACGGCCTGATATTTCGTGAAGGCCTCGAAGACCGCTCTGGGGGCGGCCAGGCCGCGGTCGATCAGCGTTCGCACCTTCACGACCAGCCCGGGGTCCTCGGCCATCAGCGCCTGGGCCTTGAGTATCTCCTCGGCCTCGCCGCCCGCACGGTTGCCGCGGGCCTCCAGCTCGCCCGCGACCTGCGTGAGCGCGACCATCGCGCGCTCCTTCTCCTGCTCAGCCTCGCCGGTGTAGGTGGCGCCCTCGGGGGGTTCGGGCACGGAGGCGGTGAGCACGTAAGCGGGGCCGTGCCCGATGCCCGGGCTGACCCCCACCCCCCGCAGGTTCATGGCGTGCCGGCGATCTCGGCCAGCTCGTCGAGGACCTCTTCCGAGCCCTCGCCCTCCGCGCAGATCACGACGGTCTCACCCTGCCTGACGTCGAGCGCCATGATCGCGAGGATGCTCTTGCCGTTGACCTTCTCCCCGCCGTGGGACTTCGTCACCGTGATGTCCATGGGGGCCTTCTTGGCCCGCTGGACGAACGTCGCGGCGGGCCGGGCGTGCAGCCCTACCTCCGCGGCCACGGTGACCTTGCGCTCAGCCATTACTCCTCCTTCTGTGCCGGTCCAGACCAGCCGGACCTTTCATGTGATAGCGCCCGTTCATTGTGACGCCTCGGCCGCCGTGGCTAGTCCCATCGGAAAAGCTCGTCTCCCACATGCACTGCCCCCTCAGCGACTCCGCTCACAGAGTCGGCGTCGAGTGCCACGACGGGGCAGACGGGAGAGCGCCCGCCCGCCTCGATGACCGCCGGGTCCCAGGCCACGACGGGCTGCCCGGCGCTCACCCTGTCCCCCTCGGCGGCCAGGAGCTGGAACCCCTCGCCTCTGAGCTGGACGGTGTCGATTCCCAGGTGCACCAGCACGCCCTTGCCGTCGTCTCCCACGATCACGTACGCGTGCGGATGCAGTTTCATGATTTTTCCCGCGATGGGGGCCACGGCCTTCCCCGGGCCCCTGAGCGGATCGATCGCCGCTCCCGGCCCGACGAGCCCCGCGGAGAACACCGGATCGGGCACGGCGGCCAGCCGCACGGCCTCCCCCTCGACCGGGGCGAGAACAGTCGTCATGATCTCGCCCTTAGCCGATGATGTCCTCGATGTCGCTGGCGATGGTGTCCGCCTCCGGCCCCACGACGACCTGGACCACGTTTCCCGCTGCCATCACACCGTGCGCACCCGCCGCCTTGAGCGCGGCCTGGTCGACCTTGGACGCGTCATGCACCTCAGTACGCAACCGGGTGATGCAGGGCTCGATCTCGATGATGTTGTCGGCGCCGCCGAGACCGGCGATGATCGCATTCGCATCCGCCGCCATCCGGCCCTCCCTAGCTCTCGTGCCCAGGCTATTTCAGTCGGTCTGGGTGACCTTGTTCAGCCCGCGCGGCGCGTCGGGGTCGATGCCGAGCCGGCGGGCCAGCGCCTCCGTGAGCAGCTGCCCCGGCACGATCAGGCCCATCGGCGCCACCCATTCGGGCAGGTCCGGGCCGTTCAGCGCGGCCGTGCCCGCCCGTGCCAGCGCCTCGCCGCCCCCGATCGTGTACGCCGCCGCGCCCGCGGCCACCACCCGCTCGGCCAGCGCGACCGTCCCGGACAGCGTCGGACTGTTCTGGGCGGCGACCAGCAGCGCCGGGGTGTCGGCGTCGACCACGGCGATGGGGCCGTGCAGCAGGTCGGCGTACGACAGGCCCATGGCGTGCAGGTAGCACGCCTCCTTGAGCTTCAGCGCCGTCTCCAGGGCCGTCGAGAACGCCAGCCCGCGCCCGGACACGACGACGCCCGGCTTGTCGGACAGCCCCTCGACCACGGCGTCCAGATCGCCCGGCTCGGCGATCAGCTTCTCCACCGCCTCGGGCACCCGCCGCAGGTCGTCCGCGTCCACGTCGGCGCCCAGCCCCAGCGCGAGGACGGCCAGCGCGGCAAGCTGCGTCGTGTACGTCTTGGTCGCCGGAACGGCCTTCTCCTCCCCCGCGACCGTGCACAGAGCCACGTCGGCGGCCTGCGCGAGGGGGCTCTGCTCGCCCCCGTTCGTGATGCCGACGGTCGTGGCCCCGCACTCCTTGGCCCAGGCCAGCGTCTCGACGATCTCCTCCGTGCGCCCCGACTGGGAGATCGCGACGGCCAGCACCCCGTCCAGGTCGAGCCGGCGCTTGTACGTGGTCGCGATCGAGGGCGCGGCCAGCGCGGCCAGGCGACCCGCGTGCGATTCGACCAGGTACCGCCCGTACACTGCTGCGTTGTCGGAGGTGCCCCGTGCGATGAACAGCAGCTGGCGAGTCTGCTCGGCCACCGCCCTCACCTCGCCGACCCTCGGCAGCAGGGCGTCCAGCGTGGCCCGCAGCGCGGCCGGCTGCTCGGCTATCTCGCTGCGCATCTTCGTGGTCATCTCGGACTCTTTCCTTGATCAGCTGAGGTGCGGACTTGACCGTCTTTTGCGACATGTGGTCTAGTCCGGACTAGACCAGTACGAACCATAGCTCATTGCCCAGGTCACGTTCGAGGGGAGGATCCGTGGCGCACATCGATCCGGACAGCCCGGTGCCCAAGTACTTCCAGCTTCGCGAGATCCTGCTGGACCTCATCGACAGCGACGAGCTCACCATCGGGGCGGCCATCCCGTCCGAGCGGGAGCTCTGCCAGCGCTTCGGCCTGTCCAGGATGACCGTGCGCCAGGCCGTCGACCATCTCGTGTCCGAGGGCCGCCTGCATCGCGTGCCCGGCAAGGGAACGTTCGTCGCGCGGCCCAAGATCGAACTGGCGCTGCAGCTGACGTCGTTCACCGACGACATGCGGGCACGAGGCATGATCCCGGGCTCGCGCGACCTCGACCGCCGGATCGTGCGGGCCAGCGCCCACCTGGCCAAGGAGCTGGGGATCCAGCCGGGCGAGGAGGTGCACTTCATCGAGCGGCTGCGGACGGCCGACGGGGAGCCGCTGTCCATCGAACGGGCTCACATCCCGGTCAAGCTCGCGCCCGACCTGGGCTCCCTGGATCTGTCGGACAAATCGTTGTACGAGCTTCTGGAGAGCCGCTACGGCCTGGTCATGGACGCCGGCGAGCTCACCATCGACGGCGGCATCGCCGACCCGAGCGACGCCGACCTGCTGAAGCTGCCGCGTGGCGGGGCCGTACTGTTGCTGCAACGCAGGTCGTTCGCCGGTGGGGTCTGTGCGGAGCTGGGCGTGTCCACCTACCGTGCGGACCGCTACCAGCTACGCACCATCCTGGAAATGCCCGTAAGACGGGGCTGAGGCCTCACCCGGCTCGGAGGAACGCCCGGTGAACGAGACCACCGCCGCCCGGCCTTCGCCGTTCGCTCGCGTGATGACCGTGCTCCAGCGGCTGGGCCGCTCCCTCATGCTGCCCATCGCCGCCCTGCCCGCGGCCGCCCTGCTGCTGCGCTTCGGCCAGCCCGACATGCTGGGCTCCAACGGCGCCGAGCCGGGGGGCCTGGCGGACGTGGCCGGGTTCGCCTGGATGAACCAGGTGGCCGAGGTGCTGGCCGCGGCCGGCGCGGCGCTGCTCGAGAACCTGCCGCTGCTGTTCGCCGTGGGGGTGGCGATCGGCTTCGCCCGCAAGTCCGACGGCTCCACCGCGCTCGCCGCCGTGGTCGGCTACCTGGTCTTCGACCGGGTGAGCAAGGTGATGTTCTTCGGCTCCGACATCAGGGACACCGTCCTCATCAAGCAGGTCCAGGCCCAGGGCGTCAAGGAGGTCATCGACTACAGCGTCCAGAACCCGACCAAGGTCCTCGGCGGCATCGTCATCGGCCTGGTCACCGCCGTGCTCTGGCAGCGCTTCCACCGCATCAAGCTGCCGTCCTGGCTGGCGTTCTTCGGCGGGCGCAGATTCGTACCGATCATCACCTCGATCGTGGCGCTGGTCATCGGCGTGCTCTTCGGCTGGCTCTGGCCGGTGATCGGCGAGTGGATCCGCCACGCGGGCGAGGCCCTGACCTCGATCGGCCCGATAGGGACGGGGATCTACGGCCTGGTCAACCGCCTGCTGATCCCTCTGGGCCTGCACCACTTCGTCAACTCGGTCGTCTGGTACGTGGTGCCGCAGTGCGAGGTCGGCGGCCGCGTGCTGGGCGGCGACTGGAACTGCTACTTCGGCGGCGCCCCGCACTCCGGCCAGTTCATGGCCGGCTTCTTCCCGATCATGATGTTCGCCCTGCCCGCCGCCGCCCTGGCCATGTGGCGCGCGGCCCCGCCGCACCGCCGGGCCACGGTGGGCGGCATCATGCTGTCGGCCGCCCTGGCGTCCTTCGTCACGGGGATCACCGAGCCGATCGAGTTCGCCTTCATCTTCGTGGCGCCCCTGCTGCTGGTGGTGCACGCCGTGCTGACCGGCCTGGCCATGGCCCTCACCACATTGATCGGCGGGCAGCTGGGGTTCGGCTTCTCGGCGGGCCTGCTGGACATGCTGCTGAACGCCAGCAAGGCGAATACCGCGAACCTTGCCGGAATACTGATATTGGGCGTCGTTTACGGCGTGGTGTACTACGTGGTCTTCACGTTCCTCATCCGCAAGCTCAACATCATGACCCCGGGTCGTGAACCCGAGCCGGACGTCGATTCGGGCGAAACCTAACCCCCGTCTGTGCGCGTCTAGAACGGTTGAGGACAGCCCTCAGTGCCGTTTCGGGCATAGTGGTGGCCGCACGCCCTCCACGCCAGGGAATCCAGCTTCCAGCGTCCTCCTCCGCCAAACCCGGACAAACTCCATCGACGCTCGAAGAAGTTGGCGGCATTCGTATTCCTCGGCCAGCCCGAAAACTCCTTAAAGCGATTGTTTCTTCGCCCAAGAGTTTGGAGGATGCGTGTCACCCGCCCCCCGCGTCGGCATCACCCCCGCCCCCGAGCCCGCGTACGACGAGGACCAGCCGCCCGAGACTCCCCGGATCCACGGCGCCCTGGCCCTGGACCCGATGGTCTGGGGGCCGCCAGGGGCCATTCCCGACG
Organism: Nonomuraea sp. NPDC049695; assembly: GCF_040674955.1. Lineage (NCBI taxonomy): Bacteria > Bacillati > Actinomycetota > Actinomycetes > Streptosporangiales > Streptosporangiaceae > Nonomuraea > Nonomuraea sp. NPDC049695. The sequence continues at coordinate 181,887 of NZ_JBFANV010000006.1, forward strand.
AGCGCAGGCTGCGCCATCTGGGACAGGCCCTGGCCGAGGTCCTGGCAGGCCGGCGTCCTGCGGAGACCGTGGCCGACAAGCTCACCGAACGCGCCTACCGGGAGCTCGTCCAGGCGGGCCAGATGATCCAGACGGCCCGGCCGCCGTTCGCAGGAAGCGTGCACGTGAAGGAGCCCCACGACGGCGTGGTGGAGATGTGCCTGCTCATCCACTGCGGGGAGCGCAACCACGTACTCGCCGTACGCCTCGAACGGAGAGGCGTGCGATGGCTCTGCACGGACTTCGAGACGGCCTAGGAATTCGAGACGGCCTGGGACAGAAGAAGAGACCCCCACCCGAGGTGGGGGTCTCAGAAGAGCTGTCAGGCGGCGTTCTTGGGGTCGCCGTGGCAGCGCTTGTACTTCTTGCCGGAGCCGCACGGGCAGGGCGCGTTACGCTCTACGTTGCCGTACGCCGCCCGCTCCGCCGAAGTGGTGCGGACCTTGACGTGCTCGACGTCGCCCTGCTCACCGGGCGCCGAGTATTCGAGCTCGGCCGGCCGCTCGGGCCCGCGCAGCCCGCGCGCGATGATCGAGCGGGTCTCCGCGATGGCCGCGTCCTCTTCCTCGACGATCGGGTTCTCCTGCACCTCCACCTCGAGGTTGAACAGGAACCCGACCGAGTCCTCCTTGATGCCCTCGAGCATCGCGGCGAACATCTCGAAGCCCTCGCGCTGATACTCGATCTGCGGGTCCTTCTGCGCGTAGGCCCGCATGCCGATGCCCTCGCGCAGGTAGTCCATCTCGTAGAGGTGCTCGCGCCACTTCCGGTCGAGGACCGAGAGGATCACGCGGCGCTCCAGGTCGCGCATGGTCTCGGGGCCGAACTCCTCCTCGCGCTTGTCGTACGCCGCGAGCGCGTCGGCCTTGACCTTCTCGGTGATGAACTCGGCGGACAGCTCCTCGCGGGAGCCGGCCTCCTCGATGAGGTCGTCGATCCGCACCGAGATCGGGTAGAGCTCGCCGAACGCCTTCCACAGCTTGTCGAGGTCCCACTCCTCGGCGAAGCCCTCGGAGGTGGCGCCCTGCACGTAGCCTTCGATCACGTTGCCGATGAAGCCGCGCACCTGCTCGTGCAGGTCGGCGCCCTCCAGCACGCGGTGGCGCTCGGCGTAGATGACCTTGCGCTGGCGGTTCATCACCTCGTCGTACTTCAGAACTTCCTTGCGGATCTCGAAGTTCTGCTGCTCGACCTGGTGCTGGGCGGAGGCGATCGCCTTGGAGACGATGTTGGACTCGATCGGCTGGTCGTCGGGGATCTGCAACCTGGTCATGATCATCTCGACCCTGGCCGAGTTGAACAGGCGCATGAGGTCGTCGCCGAGCGACAGGTAGAACCGCGACTCGCCGGGGTCGCCCTGACGGCCGGAGCGGCCGCGGAGCTGGTTGTCGATGCGGCGGGACTCGTGGCGCTCGGTGCCGAGGACATAGAGGCCGCCGAGCTTGGTGACCTCCTCGTGCTCGGCCTTGACCGCCGCCCTGGCCTTCTCCAGCGCCTCGGGGTAGGCCTTCTCGTACTCCTCCGGCGTCTCGACCGGGTCGAGGCCGCGCTGGCGCAGCTCGAGGTCGGCGCGGAACTCGGAGTTGCCGCCGAGCATGATGTCGGTGCCTCGACCGGCCATGTTGGTGGCCACGGTGACGGCGCCCTTGCGCCCGGCCTCGGCGATGATCGACGCCTCACGCGCGTGGTTCTTCGCGTTGAGCACCTCGTGCGGCACGCCGCGGCGCTTGAGCGCCTTGGACAGCCGCTCCGACTTCTCCACCGAGGTGGTGCCGACGAGAACCGGCTGCCCGGCCTCGTAGCGCTGCTTGATGTCGTCGACCACCGCGTCGAACTTGGCGTCCTCGTTCTTGTAGACCACGTCCGCCTGGTCCTTGCGGACCATCGGGCGGTTGGTCGGGATGGGGACGACGCCCAGCTTGTACGTCTGGTGGAACTCGTTGGCCTCGGTGGAGGCCGTACCGGTCATGCCGGCGAGCTTGTCGTAGAGGCGGAAGTAGTTCTGCAGGGTGACCGTGGCGAGAGTCTGGTTCTCGTCCTTGATCTTCACGCCCTCTTTGGCCTCGATGGCCTGGTGCATGCCCTCGTTGTAGCGGCGCCCGTGGAGGATGCGGCCGGTGAACTCGTCGACGATCAGCACCTCGCCGTCGGCGACGATGTAGTCCTTGTCCTTCTTGAACAGCTCTTTCGCCTTGAGCGCGTTGTTCAGGAAGCCGACCAGGTGGGTGTGCTCGGGCTTGTAGAGGTTGTCGATGCCGAGCCAGTCCTCGACCTTCTCGACGCCGGACTCCAGGATGCCGACCGTGCGCTTCTTCTCGTCGACGATGTAGTCGCCGGTGCTCTCCTCGCCCGGGTTCTTCGCCTCGACGCCCTTGCGCAGCCGCGGCGCGATCTTGGCGAACTCCTGGTACCACTTGCCCGACTGCTCGCCGGGGCCGGAGATGATCAGCGGCGTGCGGGCCTCGTCGATCAGGATCGAGTCGACCTCGTCGACGATCGCGAAGTTGTGGCCACGCTGCGCGCACTCCTCCAGCGACCAGGCCATGTTGTCGCGGAGGTAGTCGAAACCGAACTCGTTGTTGGTGCCGTACGTGATGTCGGCCTCGTACTGCTTGCGCCGCTCGTCCGGCTGCTGGCCGGCGATGATGCAGCCGACCTCGAGGCCGAGGAACCGGTGGATGCGACCCATGGTCTCGGCGTCGCGCTTGGCCAGGTAGTCGTTGACCGTGACGACGTGGACGCCCTTGCCGGAGATCGCGTTGAGGTACGCCGGCAGCGTACAGGTCAGCGTCTTGCCCTCACCGGTCTTCATCTCCGAGATGTTGCCAAGGTGAAGGTTGGCGCCGCCCATGATCTGCACGTCGTAAGGCCGCTGGCCGAGCACGCGGCGGGCCGCCTCGCGCACGGTCGCGAACGCTTCGGGAAGCAGATCATCGAGGCTTTCGCCGTCGGCGTGGCGCTGCTTGAATTCGGCCGTCAGCGCGCGCAACTCCGCGTCGGACAGGCTCGTGAAGTCGTCCTCGATGGAGTTGACCTGGTCCGCAATCCGCTTGAGCTTGCGCAGGGTCTTACCTTCGCCGGCACGTAGGATCTTGTCGAGAATGGCACTCACTTTATGTAAAGCTCCTCGCAGGTCTACCCCGGCGGCGTCGCCAGGAGGAGAGGCCGAGACAAACTTCCCCGTTGCCATCGTAGGCGGTTCCGCAACCAGACACAGCCACCGTGCCGACGAGGGCGCCTGACCTGTCTGGGAGAATGGGGCAAGGCAGAGGGTATGCCGGTTGAGAGCCGGCTCGCACCAATAAGCGCGATAACCGGCAAAGGAAGGATTAGCCATGGTTGAGGGGACGAAGTCGGAGCACACGGAGAATCTCGGCAGTCACGGCGGTCGTGCGTCATCGTGGCTGGCGGTGACCGTGATGATCGTGGGCACCGTGGTGGCCGGCTTCGGTCTGACGGCCAGCAACTGGATGTTCGTCTGGGTCGGCGCCGGCGTGTTCGTCGTGGGCGGCATCCTGGCCCTGGTCTTCAACATCACCACCGATGTCGTGATCGACGCGCCGCGCGTGGGCATGCGCGCTGAAGATCACCGCTGACGCGGGCTCCGCAGAGCGGGCACCCGCCCCAACGGGTGCCCTCCCGTCATCCTGGATCCCGGGCGTGTCTCCCGGCGCTCATGCGGCGCTCATGCTTCCCGGCATGTGACACGGCCCACCGGGAGGCGGCCTGATGGGAGGCGGGGCGCCGGGAGGCGGCCCACCGGCGAGGCCGTTTCTGTCGGTCGCCGCCGTTAGATTGCTCGCATGCAACGCCGTACGGATCCCCGCCCATGACCGGTGTCACCGAGCTCACCCCCGACGAGGCACGCCGGATCGTCCTCCGTGCGCAGGGCCTGATCGGCGCCGACGCCCGCAAGGGCGGCGCCCACGCGATGCTGCGCAGGCTGGGCGCCGTGCAGCTCGACACGATCTCGGTCCTGGCGCGCTCCCACGAGCTGGTCGCGTACGCCCGCCTGGGCGCGGTGGGCAGGCCCAAGATCGAGCGGGCCTACTGGCACAACCCCGCCCAGAGCTTCGAGTACTGGTGCCACGCCGCCTGCATCCTGCCCATCGAGCACTGGCCGCTCTATGCGTTCAGGCGCCGGGCATACCTCAAGCGGCGCTACCGCTGGCACGAGGTCCCCGACGGCGTCGACAAGCTTCTCGCGCAGGTCCGCGAGCAGGGCCCGCTCACGACCACCGACGTCGGCGGCGCCAAGAACGGCGGCCCGTGGTGGGACTGGTCCGACTCCAAGATCGGGCTGGAGTGGCTGCTCGACATCGGCGAGCTGGTCTGCAGCCGCCGCGTCGGCTGGCGGCGCGTCTACGACCTCGCCGAGCGTGTGGTCCCGGCCGATCTGCTGGCCGAGGACCTCTCCGACGAGGAGTGCATCAGGCGCCTGGCCGCCGTGGCGGGCCGCTCGCTGGGCGTGGCCAACCGGACCGATCTGCTCGACTTCCTCCGTCTCAGGGGCGAGCAGGCGGCCATCCTCGACGAGCTCCTGCTCAGCGGTGCCGCGGGCCTGGTGCCCGTGACGGTCACGGGCTGGCCGGGCAAGAAGGGCAGGCCCAATGCCTGGGCGGACCCGGCGGCCCTGGAGTCCGAGCCGCGCGGCCGTCACCGCACGACGCTGCTGTCGCCGTTCGACTCCCTCATCTGGCACCGCGGCCGCACCGAGCGCGTCTTCGGCTTCCAGTACACGCTCGAGCTGTACGTCCCCAAGCACAAGCGCGTCCACGGCTACTTCACGATGCCGGTGCTCGCCGGCGGCCGCCTGATCGGCCGCGTCGACCCGGCCCGCGAGGGCACCACCCTGGTCATCAGGCAGCTCCACCTCGAGCCGGGCCTCTCGGCCGCCAAGTGGGCCGACGCCTTGAGCGAGGCCCTGTGGTCGGCCGCCGACTGGGTGGGTTGCGAGACCGTACGCGTCGAACGGGCCGACCCGCCGGAGCTCATCCCCCTCCTGAACGCGCCCCGCTGATCCACCACCCGCCGCCCTCCCGGGGGCGGCCGCCCGTGGCGGTGCCGGGGCAGAGCGAGCACACAGCCGCAGCGGGCTGGGGCCGCATGCCGCGTTTCGGCACAGGCGACAGGGCGACGCCGACCACCACGCCCACGGTCCGCCATCGCCGCCGCCGACGGCAGGCGGGAGTGCGGTGTGACGCGGGACCTCAGGTCGCCGGCAGGGTGACGACCGGTCGGCTCACCGCTTGCGGGGCTGGTTGAAGCGCAGCATGTTGCCGGAGGGATCGCGGAAGGCGCAGTCGCGCACGCCGTACGGCTGGTCGATCGGCTCCTGCAGCACCTCACCGCCCGCGGCGCTGATGCGCTCGAAGGTGGCGTCGCAGTCGTCGGTCTCGAAGATGACACCCCGCAGCAGGCCCTTCGCCAGGAGCTCGGCCATGGCCTCCTTGTCGGCGGGCGAGGCGTTGGGGTCCGCGAGAGGCGGTTCGAGGACGATGCTCACCTCGGGCTGCGACGGCGGGCCGACGGTCACCCAGCGCATCCCCTCGAACCCGACGTCGTTGCGTACCTCAAGGCCGAGAACGTCCCGGTAGAAGGCGATCGCCTTGTCGTGGTCGTCGACGGCGATGAAGCACGTTGAGAGCTTGAGGTCCATGCACGTCACGCTACCGGCGAGGGGTGGTTTTCGCTTCTCCGTTCCGCACCGGGCGTGTGTAGATCTTGGCGATGCAGGCCGGGATGGCGGCGCCCTCGTCATGGGGACGGGCCCGGTACGAGCTCGGGGTCTCGCCGACCAGCTCGGTGAACCGGGAGCTGAACGACCCCAGCGAGGTGCACCCGACCTCGAAGCAGACCTCCGTCACCGACAGGTCGCCCCGCCGCAGCAGCGCCTTGGCCCGCTCGATCCGGCGCGTCATCAGGTAGCTGTACGGCGTCTCGCCGAAGGCGGCGCGGAAGCTGCGGGAGAAATGGCCCGGCGACATGAAGGCGACCTGCGCCAGCGCCGGAACGTCGAGCGGCTTGGCGTAGTCGCGGTCCATCAGGTCGCGGGCGCGGCGCAACCGTACGAGGTCCTCCAACGACGTCACCCGGCCAGCATCCCACAGCACCAGGCGCCGGTGTCGGGGCGACGGGGGCCTGAACTGCTCGGAGAGCCGGGCACGCCCCGCTAGGTGATCTCCAGCATGCGCTCCCGCACGGCGTAGACCACTGCCTCCATCCGCGAATGCAGCTGCAGCTTGTCGAGGATGTTGCGCACGTGGTTCTTCACCGTGTTCTCGGAGATGAACAGCTGCTTGGCGATCTCGCGGTTGTTCATCCCCTTGGCCACCAGCCGCAGGACCTCCATCTCGCGGTCGGTCAGCCGGGGCACGGGGAGCTGGGGCGGGCGCTCGGCCTCCTTGCGGCTCATGTTCGCGAACTCGCTGATGAGCTTGGCCGCCATCGCCGGGTTGATTAACGACTGTCCCTCGTGGACGCCGCGCACGGCGGCCGGCACGTCGTTGATCTGGACGTCCTTGAGCAGGTAGCCGGTGGCTCCCGCCTTGATGGCCTCGAAGAGATCTTCTTCCTCGTCGCTCACCGTCAGCATGATGATGCGGGTGCTCGGGACGGAGGCCTTGATGCCCTTCGTGGCCTCGATCCCGTCCTGCCGCGGCATGCGCACGTCCATGAGGGCGACGTCAGGCATGAGGCGATCGGCTAGTTCGACCGCCTCCTGCCCGTCGCTCGCCTCACCGACCACCTCGATGTCGGGCTCAGCGGCCAGCGCGAGCGCCAGGCTCCGCCGGATCAGCTCGTGATCGTCAACGATCAGCACGCGGATCGGCTCGCTCGATGACGGGCGAGCCTCGCCGGACTCGGTCACGAGGCCTCCTTGGAGTGCCTCGCGACTGCCTTACCCTCGCTTCGCTCGCTCATCTGAACCTGACTGAGCTCGCTCACGTCTCCTCCTCGTCGGGGGGCCAGAGCCGTTGAACCGCCATGATGGCACGTGGCCGCGGTTCTCGGGTGGTCGAGAAGATCTTTTAGCGCGCGATCAGGGCTCTACGAGCCGCAACACGCCGTAGTTATAGCCGCGTCTGGCATAAACGACACACGGTTGGCCGCTCTCCTTGTCACGGAAGAGGTAGAAATCGTGTCCGACCAGCTCCATCTCGAGGAGGGCCTGGTCGATGGTCATGGGTTCCGCCTTGTGGAACTTCTCCCGTACGACGAGCGGCCCTTCGCCGTCCATCTCTATCGGGACGATGTCGTCGTATCGCTGGTCGCTCCGCGCCAGCTCGTCCTCGTCGGGCTCGGCCTGCTGCTTGGGGACGGTGGGCTCCGTCCGGGGCGCCAGGTCGGCGACGTCGGGGAGCGTCGCGGTGATCTCCGCCACCGAGGGCGGGCAGTGGTTGCCGTGATGGACCTTGCGCCGGTCGGCCAGTCTCCTGAGGCGGCCTTCCAGCTTGTCGAGAGCCATGTCGAGGGCTGTGAACCGGTCGTCGGCCGAGGCCTCGGCGCGGATGGCCGGTCCTCGGGAGTGAATGGTGAGCTCGACGCGCTCGCGCTGATCGGCGAGACGCGGGTTGCGTTCCTTGGACACCTCCACATCGACTCGGATGAGTTTGTTGTCCAGACGTTCGATCCTGGCCAGCTTGGTCGTCACGTGGTCTCGGAACCGATCACTCACTCCTGTGTGCCGGCCCTTGACGATGATGTCCATGCAACAGCCCCCCTTTCGGTCTAACGACTGAGCAAGAGCGTCCGACGACGTGCGTGTCGGACGAGGTCTGCTGTCTGCCTTTCTCTCACCGTTACCCTCTTCCGACTCTGTGTCCTCGGGAACTCTGGCGGCACCCGCCCGGCCGACCTGGTCTTCGACCCCACATTCGCCTGCTGAGGGTCTCGCAGCTCTGTCGCCACTACTGCCCTTCTCTTCTGGCGAGGGACATCTGGACCCTCGGGAAGGCAGGACTTACCCCTAAGCCGCACCGTGATCGGTCGACAAAGAGTCGCCTTACGTGGACCGTTTTGCCTGCGGCTGGCATCGGCTAGCAGAGCCGGGATCACCGGCCCTGCGCAACCACGGACCCGAACGGGTGCCATGTCAGAACGCTATCCGTATCCTGGGCGAATGTCAGCCGGAGGATCGACCAAAGGATCACGTACCGTGACTTTCCTGGGGTATATGGAGGGCCATAAATGCCCTATTTAACCGATCGGCAACCCTTATGAGCGCTGGCTTCAGGCCCGCCGAGCAGCCTCATCGCTGCCCTGAGGGAAGTGACATGTGACCTTCAGGTGAGGGTCATGATTTGGATCTTTCTTTACACACAGTGACCGTAATCCTTTTCAAGATCTTCGGCGTGTCGCGGCCACGGTCACCGCCAGCGGCACCCGTACCCCGGCCGACCGCAGCGCCCTCGCGGCCTCCACAAGGGTCGCGCCGGTCGTGACGATGTCGTCCAGGAGCAGCGCACAGGCCGCTGGAGGGCCTTTCGCGGCATCCGGCACCTGGAGTGACCCGGCGAGATTGGAGCTCCTCTCAGCGGAGCTCAGCCCCGCCTGGTCGGCGACCCGCCTCGCCTGGCCGAGGGCTGCCCAGGTCTCGGCCCGCATGCCGAACGCCCGCAGCTGCCCCGTGACGAGCACCGCCAACCGCCCTACCGGATCGTGCCCCCGATGCCGCCGCGTCCGCCGCCCGCTGGGCACCGGCACCACCGCGAACGTCCGGTCCGCCCAGGACGCCCCGGTGCCGCTGAGCGCCCGCACGACGGTGAACGCCGCGGCCTCCGCCAGCACCCCAGCCAACGCCACCGCGCCCCGCTCCTTGTACGCCACGATCACCCTGCGCACCGCGCCTTCGTACGGGGCCGCCGACCAGCAGTCGGGCAGGCCGTGCGGCACGGGCTCGGGCAGCCGCCGCGCCGGGGCGCCGATGAGCTCGGCCAGGCACCCCGGGCAGCACCGCGCCCCTTTGGCGCCGCAGCCGGCGCAGGCCTGGGGCAGGACGAGATCGAGTACGGCGCTCAGCACGCGCATCAGGATGCCGCCCGCGACCGACAATTCCGCGCCGACGACGTTCCGCCCGGTCCCGGCGAGCACGGGGGCGGCCGCAGTGGTGGTGCGGGGGGAGGGGTCAGCCGAGGGGGAAGAGGGGAGAGCCGGCGTCGGACTCGATTTTGACGGTCCAGGACTGCCGGTCCTGATTGAGCTCGTAGATCTTGGTGCTCGGACCCGCGTCGGCCTCAGCCAGAACGCGATCGTCCATCGCCGCCAGCGACGTCACCGGATCGTTCACGTCGTTCAACGGCACCCCCGCGACCTCCCCGTCCCCCACGTTGATCTCGTTGAGCGTCTGCCCGGCCTTGCTCCCCACCAGCACGAGCAGGTGCTCGTCATCGCTCCACGCGACGTCGAGGATCTTGTTGCCCGCCGTGGTGGTGGTCAGCAGCTGGAAGTTCCCCAGCATCGGCCCCGCGGCCTCGCCGGTCAGCGCGCCGATCTGGACGGTGTTCTCCCCCGTCATCACCGCCACCCGCACGCCGTCCCTGGCGATCCTGAGCCGGGTGACGTCCAGGCCGGTCAGCTTGGGGGCGGCCACCCGTTGGGGGCCTTTGCCGCTGGACGGGTCGTACCGCAGCAGGACGGCGTTCTCCTGGTCATAGGTCCACAGGGATCCGTCCCGGTGCCACGTCGGCAGGGTCAGCTTCGCGCCCTGGATGACCTCCTGCCAGTGCCCCTGCGCCGTCAGCCCGGCCACCGAGATGCCGGTCGAGGTCTTCGCGGCGATCTGCGTGCCGTCCTTGGACAGGGCGTAGCCCGAATAGCCCTCGCGCGGCTCCCCCGCCGGGCCGGGCACGGCGACCGAGGGTCCGTCCTTGCCCATGTAGTGGACGGCGCCCTTGGTGACGTAGTAGGCGGTGTCGCTGCTGTCGTCCAGCCACTGATCGTCGGAGTTGGGCGGGTCGACGGAGTACGGCTCGCCGTCCACCTGGATCTCGATGACGCGGCCCTTGGCGATCTCGTTCTTGTTGAGGCTGTACCTGATCTGGGCCTTCAGCAGGGCCTCGGTGCTCGGGTCCAGCGTGTCGATGGGGCCGGAGAGGTTGATCACCACGCGCTCGTCCGACCTGATCGACAGGATCTTGGTGCCGGGCGGGAAGCTCGTCGTCACCGCTCCCTGCAGTGCCCCGGTCGGGTTCTTGAGCAGGCGCTGCAGAATGGCGTGCGCGTAGGTCTCCGTCGGCTTCAGCCGCAGGCGCACCCGGTCGACGACCAGCCTGTCCCGGGTGTTGCCGTTCAGGTAGTAGAGGTTCGTGGCCCGGTACGCGCGCGCCACGTCGGCGTGGGTGAGCAGCAGCCCGTGCAGCAGCTCGTTCGGCAGGCTCTTGACGCGGTAGCCGCCCCCTTGCACCTGCACGAGCTCGAAGGGGGCCTCCCAGGGTCCGCCCGTGGGAACGTACGAGTCGTCCTCGTTGATCCTCGCCACCCACCGGCCCTTGAGCGTGACCTTCTGCGCCGCGCCCGGCTCTTCGCGTGCCGCCGGCGGCACGACCTCGAAGTCGTCCTCGAGCACCGTGACCGGGCCGGAGGCGTTCCACTTGGCCCGTGCCTCGGGCGTCAGGTATTGAGGCAGGACGGTCGGGTCGTCGGCGTAGGCGGCCATGGCGGCCTGCAGGCCCCTGAGGGTCTGCTCGAGCCCCCAGGTCCGCTGGGGCGGGATGGCGATCATCCGCTGGAACGGCTTGCTCAGCGGATCGTTGCTGCCGGTCTCGTTGACGTTGAGCGGCCCGGTCACGGGGATCACGGTGCAGCCGGAGCCCGCCAGGGCCATGGCCGCCACGATCGCGACGGCCGAGGCGAGCCTCCAGGCCCTCGTGACGGAGGCTGGGCGTCTAGTCCTCGTCATGGCCGGTCCCGTCCGCGGACGCCGGCAGCAGCACCGGGGTCATGGCCGTGCGCCACGTACGGCGCATCTCGATCTCCGGCGGCACCAGCGACAGCGGCGAGCCCTTCAGATCGGCCCCGGCGGTCCTGGGCAGCGTCAGCCGGAACTGCGAGCCCTCCCCCGGCTGCCCCCACGCCTGCAGCCAGCCGCCGTGCAGCGTGGCGTCCTCGCGCGAGATGGCCAGCCCGAGCCCGGTGCCGCCGATCGTCCGCGCCCGCGACGGGTCGGCCCGCCAGAACCGGTCGAACACCATCGTGTCCTCGCCGGACTTCAGCCCGATCCCGTGGTCGCGTACGGCGACCGCGACCGCGTCCCTGTCGGCGCCCACGGTGACCACGATGTCCCTGCCCTCGCCGTGCTCGATGGCGTTGAACAGCAGGTTGCGCAGGATGCGCTCGACCCTGCGGTTGTCGATCTCGGCCATGCACGGCTCGTTCGGCAGCCGGAGCTCGAAGCGGGTCGAGTGCCGCTCGGCCAGCGCCTCGGAGTCGGCGATCGCCCGCAGCACCACGTCGCGCACGTCCACGGGGTCGAGGTCGAGCGTGGCGGCGCCGGCGTCGTAGCGGCTGATCTCCAGCAGGTCGGCCAGCATCGACTCGAACCGTTCGAGCTGGGCCTGCATGAGCTCCGCCGAGCGGGCGGCCATCGGGTCGAAGTCCTCGCGGGCGTCGTACAGCAGGTCGGCGGCCATGCGCACGGTCGTCAGCGGCGTGCGCAGCTCGTGGGAGACGTCGGAGACGAACTGCCGCTGGACCTGCGAGAGCTCCTCCAGCTGGTGGATCTTCAAGGCCAGGTTCGCGGCCATCTCGTTGAACGAGTTCGCCAGGCGGGCCAGGTCGTCCTCGCCGCGTACTTTGAGCCGCTCGTCCAGCTTGCCGGAGGCGAGGCGCTCCGCGGCCTGGCGCGCCAGCCGTACGGGAGTGACGACCTGCCGGGCGACGAGATACGCGATGGCGGCGAGCAGCAGCACGAGCCCGAGGCCCACCACGACGATGGCGAGCCGGACGTTGGACAGCAGCTCCTCTTCGTCCGTGAAGGGGAAGAAGTGGTAGACCTCGTAGTTCTCGGCGGTGGACGGCACGTGCACGATGCCGCCGACCACGTACGTGAGCCTGGGCTGGCTCTCCCCGGCGAACTTGATCTGCTCGATCGACCCGACAGCCCTGCCGTACTCGGCGTTCTGCACCTTACGCTGCAGGCTCAACGGCACGTTCAGCGGCACGACGCCGCCGGAGGCCCGCGACTGGCCCGGGGAGGTCTGGTTGAGTATCAGTACGTCGTAGCGCTTCTTGGAGCCGTTCTCGCCCGATCCGGTGACGATGTCCATGACGTCGTCGAGCGGGTTGGCCGCGCCCTTCTTGCCGCTGTCGGCGGGCTTGGCCTGGTCGTCGGCCTCAGGGGTGAGCGCGTCGGCGATCTGCAGGCGGTCGGCGGACGCCTCGCTGGCGGACGAGCGCTGGCTGCTCGACACGACCGACCTGTTGATCTGCTCGGACAGGAACGTGCCGAGCACGACCACCACGATCACGGAGATCACCAGCGTGCTGGTGACCACCTGGAGCTGGAGCGAGCGCCGCCACACGCTCCGTGTCCTGCCCGCCGCACGGCGCACCCGCCGGCGAACGCCGCCGAGAATCTGGCGGAGTGTCCGTCGGCGGGACCTCGTCGTCGTCGGGGGCATGGCAGGGCAGAAGAAAGATCAGGCGGGGCCGGCTTTGTAGCCGACGCCGCGGACCGTCACCACGATCTCGGGGTGCTCGGGGTCCTTCTCGATCTTGGCCCTGAGCCGCTGTACGTGCACGTTGACCAGCCGGGTGTCGGCCGCGTGGCGGTAGCCCCACACCTGCTCGAGCAGGACCTCGCGGGTGAACACCTGGCGCGGCTTGCGGGCCAGCGCCACCAGGAGGTCGAACTCCAGCGGCGTGAGGTTGATCGTCTCCTCGCCCCGCTTGACCGAGTGGCCGGCCACGTCGATGGTGATGTCGCCGATCTGGAGGATCTCGGGCGTCGGCTCGTCGGTGCGGCGAAGGCGGGCCCGCACCCTGGCGACGAGCTCCTTCGGCTTGAACGGCTTGACGATGTAGTCGTCGGCGCCCGACTCGAGGCCGAGGACGACGTCTATCGTGTCGCTCTTGGCCGTGAGCATGACGATGGGAACCCCCGACTCAGCCCTGATCCTCCGCGCGACGTCGATGCCGTCCGCCCCCGGCAGCATCAGGTCGAGCAGGACCAGGTCCGGGCGTGTATCCCGGAACGCGTCGAGGGCCTTGTCGCCGTCGGAGACAAATGACGGCTCGAAGCCTTCCCCTCGCAGCACGATCCCCAGCATCTCGGCGAGAGCGGCGTCGTCATCGACGACCAGCACGCGACCTTTCATGGCCCCTCATTCGTTCTACGCATTGTGGGACATACCCGCACGACCGCTGAAGGTTACCCTTGGTAGGCCCATGAGTGTGACATGAGCCATGCAAAAGGCGAATTTTAGGTCCGCCCCCGCGACCGCTATCTCAGTCTGCGGTAACAGAGCGACTTTCGGCCATCCCTGGGCACGAACCTCGGCCGGATTCGCCGTGAAATGCGGGCAAGATGCGGCGGCGAATCCCCTCGGTGACACCAATGCTCCGTTCAGCGTGCCAGGATTGGGATATGTCAGACGGTCACGGTCCCCCGCCCGAGACGCCATCAGGCTGGTCGGCCGAACAGCCCCCGCCCTACAGCGCCCCGTCGGCCTCCCCGTGGACCGCACCGGGCGCCCAGCAGCAGGTGCCCTACGGGCAGCCGTACGGCCAGCCCCCTCAGCCACAGCAGCCACCCGGACCGGGGCCCCAAACACCATATCCGCCCCATCCGCATCCTCAGCCCGGTTACGGCCACCCGGCTTACCGGCCGGCGCTCAGGCCGGGCATCATCCCCCTGCGCCCGCTGGGGCTCGGCGACATACTCGACGGCACGATCAAGCTGATCCGCTCCAACCCGAAGGCCGTGCTCGGCCTGTCGGCCGTCGCCGCGCTGCTCACCGCGGTGCCGGTGGCCGTGGGCCAGGCGTTCTTCCTCGACCTGTGGGACCCCGAGACGGCGACCTCCACCGGCCAGCTCAGCAGCGCGACCGGCCTGCCCAGCCAGTACGCCGGCACCCTGATCTCGTACGCGATCCAGTTCGTGGTGGTCACCCTGCTGACCGGCGTGCTGACCCGGATACTCGGCCGGGCGGTCTTCGGCGGCAGCCTCAGCGCGGGCGAGGCCTGGCGGCTGGTCAAGGGCCGGGTGCCCGCGCTGTTCGGCGTGGTGGGGCTGATGGCGGCCATCCTCGTGGTGCCGTTGATCGTGTTCGCGCTGCTCTTCGTGGCGATCGTGATGAACGCCTCCGCCGACAGCATCGGCTGGCTGGCCGGGCTGTTCCTGCTGTTCGTCGTCACGTACATCCCTTACTACCTGTTCTTCACGACCCGCTTCGCGTTCGCATCGCCCGTCGCGGTGCTCGAGTCCAGGGGCCCCCTCGACGCCATGCGGCGCTCGTGGAACCTGGTGACGGGCGACTTCTGGCGGGTGCTCGGCATCCTGCTGCTCACGTCCCTGCTGGTCGGGCTGGTCTCGGGCATCTTGTCGGTGCCGTTCACGCTGGCGGGCACGATGTTCGGCATGTTCGGCGCGGACACGGCCGCCACGGCCGTGGTGTCGGCCGTACTGATCGCGATCGGCGGCACGGTCGGCGCCATGATCACCTATCCGTTCCAGGCGGGGGTCGCCGGCCTGCTCTACGCCGACCGGCGCATGCGTAGCGAGGCGTTCGACCTCGTGCTGCAGACGGCGGCCATCGAGCAGCAGCGTCAGGGGTGGGTGCACGCGTCCGCGGACGAGCTCTGGCACCCGTCCAACTCCGCCAGGTCGTGAGCGTGCCCATGGTCGCACTCACCGCGGCCGTCTCCGGGCTGCGGCTCGACACCCCGATCGACCGGGAGGAGGCCGCGCGGAGGGCCGCGGAGGAGCTGCTCAAGCCCGCTTACGAGAAAGAGCCGCTGATCGACCAGATCTACCGGCGGGTCATGCAGTTCCTCGGCGATCTGGTCGACACGGCCTCGAGCGGGGGCTCCACCGGTGGGGTCATCGCCGCCATGCTGATCGTTCTGATCATTCTCGCGCTGATCGTGCTCATCTCGTGGCAGCTCCGCAAGGCCACGCGCAAGAACGCGCTCGCCGTGGGAGGGCTGTTCGGCCAGCGGGCGATGACCGCGGCCGAGCACCGGACGGCCGCCGAGGGGCTGGCCGCCGAGGGGCGCTGGACCGAGGCCATCCAGGAACGGCTCCGCGCCATCGCACGTGACCTGGAGGAACGCGCGCTGGTCGACGGCATGCCCGGGCGCACGGCCGACGAACTGGCCGCGGAGGCCGCCGTCTCGTTGCCGGGGTTCGCGACGAGGCTGGCGGCGGCGGCGCGGTCGTTCGACGACGTGACGTACGGCGGGGTACCGGGGACGCGGGAGGCGTACGAGGTGATGTCCGCCCTGGACGAGCAACTCCGCGAAGCCCGCCCCGTCCCGCTCGCGACCCCGGTCCCGGCCGGCGTCGGCGCGGGCGCCCCGGCCGGCGCCGCGCCGATGGGACCACCTGCCGCGCCGCAGATGGGCCAGCCACCGGGCCCCACCACACCGCCGGTGAACCCGCAACCAGGAGCTCCCCTGCCACCGAGCGGCGCCGCGGAAGGCGCCCGGCCGGCCGTCCCGAGGGACGGGTCGTCGGCGGAAGCGCCCGAACAGCCCGGTGACGGGGCCGGTGGGGCGGCATGAGCGTGCTCACACCACCCCCTGCCGCCGGCGCTCCGGCGCAGGCCGGCGGGTCCTACTCGACCTCCCCCACCGCCCGCTCCACCTGGCGCGGCAGCCGCCTCATCGCGCTGCTCGGCCTGATCATCGTCCTCGTCGCGATCGCCGGCGTGCTGTTCACCCCCCAGCGGGGCCCGTCACGTCCCCTGGACCCCGACGACACATCCCTGGAGGGCGCCAAGGCGCTGGCCGAGGTGCTCAGGTCCCGGGGCGTCGCGGTGGACCGGGTGGACTCCGTACAGGCCGCGGTCGACAGGGCCGCCACGGGCAACCGGCTGCTGCTGATCACGGACATGTCGTACTTCAACGAGTACACCCTGGCCACGATCCCGGGCGACCGGCTGATCCTCGGCGATCAGCCAGGGCTCGACGCCCTGGCCCCCGGTGTGCACAGCGAGCTGGCCCGGGCGCGCACCCGCTCGCGCGAGCCCGAGTGCGGGCTCGCCGCCGCCACGGCCGGCGGCAGCGCGTACATCGGCGGCACCGTCTTCACCGCCCCGGCGGGAGCCACCGGCTGCTACCCGTCCGGCGAGGGTTACGTGCTGGTCAGCCTCCCGAACGCGGGCGGCACCACCACGGTCGTCGGCGACGCGAGCTTCATGACCAACCAGTTCCTGAGCGAGGACGGCAACGCCGCACTCGCGCTCAACCTGATCGGCACCGGCAGGCGCGTGACCTGGCTCGTGCCTCCCGAGAACCCGCCGCCCACCGCGGAGCTGCCGGGCGAGCGGGGCGAGTCGATGTACGACCTGATGCCGGAGAGCATCCGCTGGACGATCTACATGTCGCTCATCGCCCTGGCCGTCACCGCGTTCTGGCGGGGCAGGCGGCTGGGTCCTGTGGTGACGGAGAAGCTGCCCGTCGTCGTGCGCGCGGCCGAGACCGTCGAGGGCCGCGGCAGGCTCTACCGGGCCAGGCGGGCCAGGCAGCGGGCGGCCGACTCGCTGCGCGCGGGCACGATCGACCGGCTCAGGCCCAGGCTGGGACTCGCATCGGGGGCCGGGCCGCAGGAGGTCGTCGCGGCGCTCTCCGCCCGCACGGGGGAGGCCTCCCAGCAGGTCGGCGCGGCACTGTACGGTCCGCCGCCGGCGGACGACGCCGGGCTCGTCGGGTTGGCCGGATACTTGGACTTCATCGAAAGGCAGGTCAGTGAACTCTGAGGAGACTATGCGCGTCACAAGCCTGGGCGACTCGGCCAGAGAGGCGCTGGGCGCGCTGCGTGCCGAGGTGGCCAAGGCCGTGGTCGGCCAGGACGCGGTGGTGACGGGGCTGGTCATCGCGCTGCTGTGCAAGGGGCACGTGCTGCTCGAAGGCGTGCCGGGCGTGGCCAAGACGTTGATGGTGCGCACGTTGTCGGCTGCTCTGGCCCTGGATTTCAAGCGGGTGCAGTTCACGCCGGACCTGATGCCGGGTGACGTGACCGGGTCGTTGATCTACGACGCGAAGACCGCGGAGTTCGAGTTCCGCGAGGGGCCGGTGTTCACGAACCTGCTGCTTGCCGACGAGATCAACCGCACCCCGCCGAAGACCCAGGCGGCGCTCCTCGAGGCGATGGAGGAGCGGCAGGTCAGCGTGGAGGGCTTGGCGCGGCCGCTGCCCGACCCGTTCGTGGTGTGCGCGACGCAGAACCCCGTCGAGTACGAGGGCACCTACCAGCTGCCCGAGGCGCAGCTCGACCGGTTCCTGCTGAAGCTGACCGTACCGCTGCCGCCGCGCGAGCAGGAGATCTCGGTGCTCGAACGGCACGCCCGCGGCTTCGACCCCCGCGACCTGACCGAGGTGAAGGCCGTCGCCACGGCCGAGGACCTCGCACTCGGGCGTGAGGCGGTCTCCAAGGTGCACGTGGCGCCCGAGGTGCTCGGCTACATCGTGGACGTGGCCCGCGCCACCAGGAACTCGCCGTCGCTGCAGCTCGGCGTCTCGCCGCGTGGGGCCACGGCACTGCTGGCGGCCTCGCGGGCGTGGGCCTGGCTGTCCGGGCGCTCGTACGTGACGCCGGACGACGTGAAGGCGCTGGCCAGGCCCGCGCTGCGGCACCGGATCCAGCTCAGGCCGGAGGCCGAGCTGGAGGGCGCGACCGCCGACGGCCTGCTCGACGGCATCCTGGCCTCGGTCCCGGTCCCGCGCTGATGGCACTTTCGGTGGTGGTGCGCTGATGGCTCTCACGGGACGTGCCGGGCTGGTCGCGGCGATCGGGATCGTGGTGGTGCTGCTGGCGCCCCAGCCCGGGGCCGCGCTGGCCGGAGTCTGCCTGCTGCTGGCCGCCGCGATCCTGGTGGATCTGGTGTTCGCCGGGGCCGTGCGCCCGCTGAGGTTCCACCGTTCCGGCGACACGCTCGTACGGCTCGGCCAGCGGGCCACGGTCGAGCTGATCGTCGAGAACCCCGGCTCCAGACGCGTACGTGGCGCGCTCAGGGACGCCTGGCCGCCGTCGGCGGGAGTCACCCCGCGCGTCGCCGACCTGGACGTGCCCAAGGGCGAGCGCCGCAAGATCGTCGTGACGCTCGCTCCGACCAGGCGCGGCGACCGGTCGTCCGTGGCGGTGACCGTGCGCTCGGTCGGTCCGCTGGGCCTGGCCGCCCGCCAGGGCAGCCATCAGGCGCCCTGGTCGGTGCGCGTGCTGCCGCCGTTCCTGTCGCGCAAGCACCTGCCGTCCAGGCTGGCCAGGCTCCGCGAGCTGGACGGCCAGCACCCGGCGCTGGTGCGCGGTCAGGGTACGGAGTTCGACTCGCTACGGGAGTACGTGGTGGGCGACGACGTGCGGTCCATCGACTGGCGGGCCACGGCGCGCCGCCACGACGTCGTCGTACGCACCTGGCGCCCGGAACGCGACCGCCGCGTGCTGATCGTGCTCGACACCGGCCGCACGTCGGCGGGCCGGGTGAGCGACGCGCCGATCCCCCTGACGGGGGCCGCGCAGGGCGGCAGCGGGCTGCTGGTGCGGCCGGATCCGCGCCCGGCGCCCGGCTGGCCGCGGCTCGACTGGTCGATGGACGCGGCGCTGCTGCTCGCCGCGCTCGCCGCCCGGGCCGGTGACCAGGTGGACTTCCTCGCCTACGACCGGGCCGTGCGCGCCTGGGTGAGCGGGGCCTCTCGGACTGAGCTGCTGTCGTCGCTGGTCAACGTGATGGCGCCGATCGAGGCCGAGCTGATCGAGGCCGACTCGCAGGGCATGGTGGCCGCCATTCTGGCGCGGGCCAAGCGGCGCTGCCTGGTCGTGCTGCTCACCGACCTCAACGCGGCGGCGCTGGACGAGGGGCTCATGCCGGTGCTCCCCCAGCTGTCCTCGCGCCACCTGGTGCTGGTGGCCGGGGTGTCGGATCCCCGGGTGGCGGCCATGGCGGGCCGCCGGGAGTCGGCCGAGGAGGTGTACGACGCGGCGGCGGCCGAGCACACCCAGCTCGAACGCCGGCGCATCACGGCGCGGCTGCGGCGGCACGGGGTGGAGGTCGTGGACGCGCCCCCGGAGGACATCGCGCCCGCGCTGGCGGACGCGTACCTGGCCCTGAAGGCGGCGGGGCGGCTCTAGCCCCGTCAGGCGGTCGGGGCGACGTCCGGGGCGCGTTCGAGGTCGCCGGTCTCGTTCTGGCGGAGGGCGCGGCGGCCGAAGACGATCACGTACGTCAGGAACGCCGCCTCGGCGAGTACGCCGATCCCGACGCGCGCCCACGTGGGCAGCCCCGACGGGGTGACGAACGCCTCGATCAGCCCCGACACGAACAGCACCGCGACGAGCCCCAGCGCCACGCTCATCACCGCCCGGCCCTGCTCGGCCAGCGCCTCCGTCCGGCGGCGCGGTCCGGGATCGATGACCGCCCAGCCCAGGCGCATGCCCACGGCTGCCGCCAGGAACACGGCGGTCAGTTCCAGCAGGCCGTGCGGCATGATCAGGCCGAAGAAGATGTCCAGCTTGTCGCGGGAGGCCATGAGACCGCCCGAGACGCCGACGTTCTCCGCGTTCATGTAGAGCATGTACGGGATCGGCAACCCGAGCAGCACCGAAGAAATGATCACCTGCGCGGAGACCCACGCGTTGTTCACCCACACGTGGCCGGCGAAGGACGCGGCCGGGTTCTCCGAGTAGTAGTCGGAGAAGTCGTGCTCGACGAGCTGAGTGATCTGGTCAGGCGAGGCGATCGACGACTGCACGTCGGGATTGGCGGCCACCCAGGCGCCCATCACCCACGCCACCACCGTGAACGCCACCGCGCTTACCAGCCACCACCACCGCGCCCGGTAGGCCACCACGGGGAACGACACCGTGAAGAACCGCACGAACTCCCGCCAGGCAGGCGTGTGCGCGCCGGTCACGGCGGACCTGGCTCTGGCCACCAGCGCCGACAGCCGCCCGGTCAGCATCGCGTCACTGGACGAGGAGCGCACGATGGACAGGTGCGTCGACACCCGCTGATAGAGGTCGACCAGCTCGTCCACCTCGTCGCCGGTCAGCGACGAGCGGTGCTTGACCAGGTGGTCGAGCCGGTCCCACACGGGGCGGTGTGCTGTGATGAACGCATCGATGTCCACCCGAACATTCTGGCCGCTCAGTCAGTGCGACATAGCCGTTAGGCTCCATATATGTCAGAGGTTGTGACCGGCGACGCGGTCGTCGTCGAAGTGCGGGTCGCTCAGATGCCCTCGCGCGCGCTGGCGATCATCATCGACATGGCCGTCCAGTTCACCGTGCTGATCGCCGCCTATGCGATCTTGGGTGCGTTCGCGGCCATCTCGGACTCCGCCGCGTTCGGGGCCGCGATGATCGTGCTCGTGGTGCTGGTGCTGGTCGGCTACCCCGTGATCTTCGAGACCCTTTCCAGGGGGCGCAGCCTCGGCAAGCTGGCACTCGGGCTGCGGGTGGTCGGCGACGACGGTAGCCCCGAGCGTTTCAGGCAGGCGCTGTTCAGGGGCCTGGCCGGGGTCGTGGAGTTCTGGATGTTCTCCGGGGCTCCCGCGCTGATCTCGTCGCTGGTCTCGCAGCGGGGCAAGCGGCTCGGCGACATCTTCGCGGGCACCATAGTGATCTCCGAGCGGGCGCCGCGCGACCGCGGGCAGTTCATCGAGATGCCGCCGCCGCTGATGACCTGGGCGGCCACGCTGGAGCTCTCCCAGCTGCCCGACGAGGTGGCGCAGGCCGCCAGGCAGTACCTGTCGCGATGGCACGACCTGTCGCCGCAGGTCCAGCATGAGATGGGGGTGCGGATCGCGACCCAGGTGGCGGCGTTCGTCTCGCCCGCCGCGCCGGGCGGGGTGCCGCCGCACGCGTACCTGAGCGCCGTCCTGGCCGAGCGCCGCAGGAGGGAGCAGATGCGCCTCGCGCTGCGCACCGGCAACGGCCTCGCACACCAAGGCCCGTATCAGCAGCCGGGCCCGTACCAGCCTCCGGTTCCGAACCCTTACCAGCAGCCGGCGCCAGGCCCGTACCGGCAACCGGCTCCGGCGCCGTACCAGCCGAACTACCACCACGTTCCGGCCGCGCCCGCGCCGGAGCCGCCGAAGGCGACTCCGGGCGGGTTCGCGCCGCCTCAGTGAGGACGACGCTTGCGCGGGTGACCCGTCAGTCGTGCCAGCCGTTCCGGTACGACCCCTGGGTCTGCACATTCAGCCGGTCGGTACGGACGCCCCTGGCGCTGTCCGTGAGCGGATCGTTGATCCTGATGACGTCGAGGCCCTCGTGGAAGTCGGCCCCGTAAATGTAGCCGTTGTAGTAGTACGCGGACCAGATGCCGCCGCCACCGCCCGCCGAGCGGGGACCGCGCTCGAAGTAGCCGATCTCCCTCGGGTGGGCCGCGTCGGTGAAGTCCCAGACCGAGAGCCCGCCCATGTACCAGGCCTGGACCATGATGTCCCGGCCCTTGACGGGGATGAGCGAGCCGTTGTGCGCCACGCAGTTCTCGCTGTCGGCCTGGTAACGCGGGATCTTGAAGTAGCTCTTGAACGTGAACTGCCCGTTCGAGATGTCATAGATCGCGTCCGCGCCGCGGTTCGGGCCGGTCGCCTCGTTGCAGGTGGCCGCGCCGCCGCCGCCGAGTTCGTCGGTGAAGACGACCTTCTTGGCGTCGTTGCTGAAGGTGGCCGAGTGCCAGAACGCGAAGTTCGGGTCCGTGGTCCTGGCGGTCACCTTCGGGTTCAGCCGGTCCGAGATGTCGAACAGCACGCCGTCACCCATGCACGCGCCCGCCGCGATGTCCTTCTCGGCGTAGGCGGTGATGTCGTGGCAGCCGCTGGTCGGCAGCAGCAGGCCCGGCTGGGTCTCGTTGCCGCCGTCAGGGAAGATCACCGGGGTGGACGCGACCGCGGCCGAGGCCGGGTCCTTGAGCGGCACCTTGATGATCGAGATCTTGTCGTGCGGCGGCTGGCAGTCGGGGAAGTTCGCCGCCGGCAGGTAGGACGAGACGTAGATGTAGACGTTCTTGTACTGGTCGCGGCCCTTGCCCGGCACCAGGGTCAGGGTGTGGGAGCCGCAGTTGGTCTCGACCGACTTGATGTACTTCGGACTGGCCTTGTCGGAGACGTCGAAGATCCTGACGCCCTCCCAGGCCTCCTTGTGGTCGGCGGTCAGCCCCGTGCTGTTGCACGAGTCGTCGCTGCGCGAGGAGTCGACGGCGGTGAACAGCAGGTTGCCGTAGACGGTGACGTCCATCTGGGCGCCGGGGCAGACGACGGAGCTGACGGGCTTGGCCTTCTTGGGGTTGCGGATGTCGTAGATCGAGAAGCCGCCGTAGTTGCCGACGTACGCGTAGTCGCCCTGGAACGCGATGTCGGTGTTGATCGTCGAGGCGATCGGGGCGGGCTTGGGGATGTTCAGCACGTGGGTCACGTTGGGGCTGTTGACCACGGCGTCGGGCGGTGGGATGTCGGCGGCCATGGCGGGCATTCCCGTCAGCGCTAGCGCGACGGCTGCCGCGGCCACCACGAGGGCGCGGCGCGGATTGGACACTCCGGAGCCTCCTAGATCGTGTGTCCGGACATGACGAAGGCGGCGAGGACCCGCGCGGGGCCCTCGCCGCTTGACCATCAGTGGCCGCGTTCGGGATACGACGCCTGGGTCTGCGCGTTCAGGGAGCGCATCCGCACGCCGTTCGCCCGGTTGGTACGCCAGTCGTTGATCTTCAGGACGTCCAGGCCCAGGTTGAAGTCGGACCCGTAGATGTAGCCGTTGTAGTAGTACGCCGACCAGAAGCCGCCGCTGAGCGCCGGCGCGGTGCTGTCGGGGCCGCGCTCGAAGAAGGCGATCTCCTGCGGGTGCGCCGAGTCGGTGAAGTCGACCACCGAGATCCCGCCCTGGTACCACGCCTGCACCATGATGTCCCGGCCCTTGACGGGGATGAGCGAGCCGTTGTGCGCCACGCAGTTCTCGCTGTCGGCCTGGTAGCGCGGGATCTTGAAGTAGCTCCTGAACTGGAGCTGCCCGTTCACGATGTCGTAGTACGCGTTGGCGCCCCGGTTCGGGCCGATGGCCTCGTTGCAGGTGGCCCTGGTGCCGCCGCCGAGCTCGTCGGTGAAGATGACCTTCGTGCCGTCGTTGTTGAAGGTGGCCGAGTGCCAGAAGGCGAAGTTCGTGTCATCGCGCACCTTGGCGGTGACCTTGGGCTGCTCGGGGTCGCGGATGTCGAGCAGGATGCCCTCGCCCATGCAGGCGCCCGCGGCGATGCCCTTCTCCGGGTAGGCCGTGATGTCGTGGCAGCCGGTGGTGGCGGACTTGCCGTCGGGGTACGGCAGCGGGAGGCCGGGGTTGCCGCCGTCGGGGAAGAGGTTCGGCGTCGCGATCACCGTGGCGGCCGTCGGGTCACGCAGCGGCACCTTGACGATCGAGATCAGGTCGTGGGGCGGCTGGCAGTCGGGGAACGACGCGTTGGGCGCGTAGGAGGAGACGTAGAGGTAGACGCTCTCGCGCCTGCGGTCGGGCACCAGCGTGTGCGTGTGGGAGCCGCAGTTCGTCTCGACCGACTTGATGTACTTCGGGTTGGCCTTGTCAGAAATGTCGAAGATGCGGATGCCCTCCCACGACTCCTTGACGGAGGCCGGCTGCGAGGTGCTGCTGCACGAGTCGTCGTTCCTCGAGGAGTCCACGGAGCCGAACAGCAGGTTGCCGTAGACGGTGACGTCCATCTGGCCACCTGGGCAGACCACCGAGCTGACCAGCGACGTCCGCTTCGGGTTCCTGATGTCGTAGATCGAGAAGCCGTAGTAGTTGCCCACGTAGGCGTAGTCGCCCTGGAAGGCCATGTCCGTGTGGATGTCGGCCAGCGCCTCGGGCTTGGGCACGTTGGTGACGTGCTGGATGTTGGGGCTCATGACGATCTCGCCGGGCGCCGGGATGTCCGCGGCCTGGACCGGTAAGGTGACGCCGCCCAGCAGCGCTACCGCCGTGACCAGGGTGAGGGCCCTGCGGAGGGTGAACACTCGGGATCCTCCTATAAAGGGGGCATAAATCTACGTCATCCTCGCTTCTCCGGCCTCAACAAGCCAGCAGACAACTTGTCAATTTTTGTTCCTGTTCGCCCCCTTTGAATTTGTCCACTTATGGCCTAGAGTGCGCATTCTCGACCGAGTCAGTCAGGGAGGTTGGGTGCGCGCCGCGCTCATAGTCGTCATGGGCACGGTCGTTGCCCTCTCAGGCTGCAGTTCCCCACCGCAGGCCCCGCGCGCCGACTCGACCGCGCCGGTGATCGCTCCCGGCCGTCCCGGCGATCAGGCCAAGACGCTGTCGCCGAGCGAGGCCGCCACCGCCGTCCCCGCGCCCACCGCCAACGCGGCCGACATCAAGTACGTCCAGGACATGATCGTCCATCACCGGCAGGCCCTGGACATGTCCCTCCTCGCGCCCAGCAGGGCCGACTCGGCCAAGCTGAAGAGCCTGGCCGGCCGGATCAAGGACGCCCAGGGTCCGGAGATCCAGTTCATGACGACCTGGCTGCAGGAGCAGCAGCAGACGGTGCCCGACCACCACGCCGCCCACGCTGGAATGCCGGGAATGGCCACGCCTGAGCAGATGGAGGCGCTGAAGGCGGCCACGGGCAAGGACTTCGACCGGATGTTCCTGCAACTCATGATCAACCACCACCTTGGGGCGATCAAGATGTCGGAGCAGGTGCTGACCAGCGGCTCCCACATCCGGGTGGAGGAACTGGCCACGGACGTCAGCGTGACCCAGGCGGCCGAGATCCGCCGCATGCAGGAAATGCAGTCCGCCCTTTGACCCGCTCTCGGGGCGTCTAGGAGCCGACGCGCCAGGAGTGCAGGTAGTCCTCCTGGTCAGGAGTCAGCACGTCGATGCCGATGCCGGCGGCGGCCAGTTTGAGCCTGGCCACCTCGTGGTCGATCTCCTCGGGAACGTCGTACACGCCAGGGTCCAGGCGGGAGCGCTCGCCTGCCAGCCAGGCCACGGCGAGTGCCTGCGCGGAGAACGACATGTCCATGACGGCCGCGGGATGACCCTCGGCCGCGGTGAGGTTCACCAGCCGCCCCTCGGCGAGCAGCAGCAGGCGCCGGCCGTCGGGCATGACATATTCGTCGGTGTTGGGCCGCACCCCGCGGTGCACCTCGGCGGCCAGCTCGTCCAGCGCCCGCACGTCGATCTCCACGTCGAAGTGGCCGGCGTTGGCCAGGATCGCGCCGTCCTTCATGACCGACAGGTGCTCGGCCCTGATCACGTCGCGGTTGCCCGTCACGGTGACGAACAGGTCGCCGACCATCGCGGCCTGGGCCATCGGCCGCACCTCGTAGCCCTGCAGGGTCGCGTCGAGCGCCTTGACGGCGTCGATCTCGGTCACGATCACCCGCGCCCCGAACCCCTTGGCCCGCTCGGCCACGCCGCGCCCGCAGAACCCGAACCCGGCCACGACGAGCGTGCGACCGGCGAGCATGGTGTTGGTGGCGCGCATGATGCCGTCGAGCGTGGACTGCCCGGTGCCGTAGCGGTTGTCGAACATGCGCTTGGTACGCGTGTCGTTCACGGCCACCATGGGGAACCTCAAGGCGCCCTCCGCGGCCATCTGCCGGAGCCTGATGATCCCGGTGGTGGTCTCCTCACAGCCACCGCCGATGCCTTCGAGCAGGTCGGTGCGCTCGGTGTGGAGGATGTTCACCAGATCGCACCCGTCGTCGAGCACGAGATCAGGCTCGAGATCGAGCGCCTGATGGATGTGCCGGTAGTAGGTGGCCCGATCGACCCCGGCACGCGCGTGCACGTCGATCCCGTACATCCGCAGCGCCTCGGCCACGTCGTCCTGCGTGGACAGGGGGTTGGACGCGGCAAGCGCGATCTCGGCCCCTCCGGCCTTCAACGTCCCCATGAGCACGGCTGTCTCGGCGGTGACGTGCAGGCAGGCAGCGATCTTCAACCCGTCCAGCGGCCGCTCGAGCCCGAACCGCTCTCCGATCGCCGTCAGCACCGGCATCGAACGAGCGGCCCAGGAGATCTGCCGCTCACCGCTTTCCCAGAGATCCATGCCAGCCCTTTGAGCGAAGAAGAAGGCCAAGAATACGCGTCGTCACGGCGAGCCACCCGTGAGCCTTCACGACCGGCCATGACGGACGGCCACTGACGTCGGCGCGTGCGGCCCACCGTGCGCAGCCGTACAGGATGATGCGCGTCGAAAAGGGAGAGCCCCGGGAGGCGAGAAGCCCCCCGGAGCTCATGAAAATTTAGTACCGGTAGTGGTCGGGCTTGTAGGGGCCCTCGACGTGGACGCCGATGTAGGAGGCCTGTTCCTTGGTCAGCTCGGTCAGCTTGACGCCCAGGGCGTCGAGGTGCAGGCGGGCGACCTTCTCGTCCAGGTGCTTGGGCAGGGTGTAGACGCCGATCGGGTATTCGGACGTCTTCGCGAACAGCTCGATCTGCGCGATCACCTGGTTGGTGAACGAGTTGGACATGACGAAGCTCGGGTGGCCGGTCGCGCAGCCGAGGTTCATCAGGCGGCCCTCGGCGAGGACGATGATCGAGTGGCCGTCCTCGAAGACCCACTCGTCGACCTGCGGCTTGATGTTGTTCTTGACGATGCCGGGCAGCTTGGCGAGGCCGGCCATGTCGATCTCGTTGTCGAAGTGGCCGATGTTGGAGACGATCGCCTGGTGCTTCATCTTCGCCATGTGGGCGGCGGTGATGATGTTGAAGTTGCCGGTGGCCGTCACGAAGATGTCGGCGATGCCGACGACCTCGTCCAGCGTGGTCACCTGGAAGCCGTCCATGGCCGCCTGGAGCGCGCAGATCGGGTCGATCTCGGTCACGATGACCCGGGCGCCCTGGCCGCGAAGGGCGTCGGCGCAGCCCTTGCCGACGTCGCCGTAGCCGCAGACCACGGCCACCTTGCCGCCGATCAGCACGTCGGTGGCGCGGTTGAGGCCGTCGATGACGGAGTGGCGGCAGCCGTACTTGTTGTCGAACTTCGACTTGGTGACCGAGTCGTTGACGTTGATGGCCGGGAAGAGGAGCTGGCCGTTCTTGTGCATCTCGTAGAGGCGGTGCACGCCGGTGGTGGTCTCCTCGGTGACGCCCTTGATGCTCTCGGCGATCCGCGTCCACCTCTTGTCGGCACCGACCGTGCGGGTGAGCAGGTCGATGATGACGTGCCACTCCTCGGGGTCCTCCGCGGTGGCGGGCGGCACGGCGCCGGCCTTCTCGTACTCGGCGCCCTTGTGGACCAGCAGCGTGGCGTCGCCGCCGTCGTCGAGGATCATGTTGGGGGCGTCGCCGTCAGGCCACGTGAGGGCCTGCTCGGTGCACCACCAGTACTCCTCCAGCGTCTCGCCCTTCCACGCGAACACCGGCACGCCCTGCGGGTCGTCAACGGTGCCGTTGGGGCCGACGACCACCGCGGCGGCGGCGTGGTCCTGCGTGGAGAAGATGTTGCAGCTGACCCAGCGGACCTCGGCGCCGAGGGCGACCAGCGTCTCGATGAGGACGGCAGTCTGGATCGTCATGTGCAGGGAGCCCATGATCTTCGCGCCGCGAAGGGGCTGGGAGGCCGCGTACTCCTTTCGGACCGCCATGAGGCCGGGCATCTCGTGCTCGGCGAGCCGGATCTCCTTGCGGCCGAAGTCGGCCAGTGAAAGGTCTGCGACCTTGAAGTCCATCGGTGTTCCCTCGCGTCGCGGATGGGTGTCGCCACAGAGTTTAGGCGGCCTGTCGGCGGGGTCGCATCTTCAGGCGCGCAAAGCTGACGTAAGAATGTAAGGATGCGCATCACTGAGGCCGCCAAGCGGCTCGGCATGTCCCCGCGAATGCTCCGATACCGGGAGGCACTCGGCCTGTTGCCGCCGGTACGCGAGCAGGGGGCGCACCGGCGGTTCGGTCCGGAGGAGCTGGCCGCGGTGGCACAAGGGGTGGAGCTGGAGAAGAGGTTCGACGTCTCGCCGGCCGAGCTGGCGTTCGCGCTGCGGGTGCTGACCGAGCCTGCGGTGGCGTCGGCCGTACGTGACCTCGGGGTTCGGATCGGACGTATCCAGGTGCCTCGCCGGGCCCTCGACTTCGAGAAGGAGAAGGCACTCCGCCTGCTCCGCCCGTCAGGCCGCTGATCCCCACTCCTCAGAGGAAGCCACTCACACGGAGGGGCTGACGAGTTGCTGGGCGAGCCAGGGCAGGACCTGCGGGAGCTCCCGGTTCCAGGTGTTGAAGTTGTGGCCGCCGCTGGGCAGGAAGAGCGACGACCCCTGCATGGGCGGCCGCACCGCCCCCAGGAAGCGCACGGTCGCGGGATAGTCGCTCTCACCCTTCTTGCTGCTGGTGACGAGCACCTTCACCGGAGGCGCCGGCAGGTTCGCCAGCCGCCACATGAGGTCGTTGCGCTGCTCGAGCGACTTGTCCCCATGGAACAGATCGCCGGTGGTGCGGTCGATGATCGTCTTGAAGTAGCCCGACAGCGAGACGGCCGCGGAGAACTGCTCGGGATGGCTCATGACGATCTTCAGCGCGCAGTAACCGCCGGTCGAGCCGCCCAGGATGCCCCACGAGTCCCGATCCGGGGCCACCCGGTAGTGAGCGATCATGTCCTGTTTGACGTCGTTCGCAAAGTACGCCAGCACCTGCGGCCCTCGCGGCACGTCCACGCACTCGGTGTCGCGCGGCAGCACCACGCTGGGCCGCATCATGACCAGGATCGTGGGCTTGACCTGGCCCTCGGCGATCGCCTTCGCCATCCGCCCCGGCAGGTCCATCCGGGTCATGAGGTTGCGCGGATCACCCGGGTAGCCGGTGAGGGCGATGATCGCAGGAAAGCGCTCCGTCTTGTGCTTCAGGTACGCCGACGGCAGGAACACGTACGCCTCCGAGCTCAGCCTCGTGGACGGCCCCGGCATGATCACCTGTTCGACCCGCCCGCCCGGCACCGCGCGGCTGCCGAGCACCTGCAGCCCCGTGGCGGCGACCGTGATCGGTGCCGTCGCCGTGTCGGTGCCCAGCAGGTCGCCCCAGGAGCTGTAGAAGGCGAAGTACGAGTTCAGCGCCAGCCCCAGGGCGGCCAGCGTGAGCACCTGGCAGACGGCCAGCACGCCGACCCGGCCCAGCACGGCCTGGAGGTTGCTCGCGCTCAGGCGCGGCCACAGCCACATTGTCGCCACCAACGCCGCCACCGCGAGAACCGCTGTCGTGACCAGCAACCCGATCGAGGTGAGTCCCATGGGTATGAGATACCTGGCGGAGCGTAAGCGGAGAGTTAACATGCGCATTATCGAGCCAGGTCTTCAATGTGGGCTGTGAAGCGTTCCTGGATCCCAGCCGTCGCCGGTTACGCGTCGTTGGCGATCGGCCTTCTGGACATCGGCAAGGCCGTGTTCCCCCATTTCCAGCACACCCGGATGGGCGAGTGGTCCGACTTCCTGCCGGGCATCGTCTCCACCGTCGCCAGGGCGTCCTCCCTGGTCGTCGGCATCATGCTGGTGATGATCGCGCACGCGCTGCGCCGGGGGAAGGTGCGGGCCTGGCGTGCCGTCGTGGTGCTGCTGCCGACGAACGCCGTCGTGAGCTTCACCCATCTGCGCCCCGCCTCGGCCGTGATCAGCCTCGCCCTGCTGGCCGTGCTGGTGCTGGGCAGGGGCGAGTTCTCCGCGCTCCCGGATCCGCGCTCGCGCTGGCGGGCCCTGGGGAACCTGCTCGTGCTCGGCGCCCTCGACCTGGGCCTGGGCTATGCGATCATCAGTGCCCGGCCCCGGATGCTCGTAGGCGATCCGAGCGTGCTCGACCGCCTCGAACACGTCCTCCTCGGCCTGGCGGGCATCGAGGGACCGGTCACGTTCACCGTCGAGCGGGTCTCCGACCTGGTCTACTTCTCCCTGCTCGCGCTCGGCACACTCACCGCCGTCACCACGCTCTACCTGGCGCTGCGCCCCGAACGCCCGATCGCGGAGCTCACCGAGGACGACGAGCGGCGCCTGCGCGCCCTGCTCGCCCAGCACGGCGAACGCGACTCGCTCGGCTACTTCGCGCTGCGGCGGGACAAGAGCGTGCTGTTCTCCCCCTCGGGGAAGGCGGCCATCGCCTACCGCGTGGTGTCGGGGGTCATGCTGGCCAGCGGCGACCCGATCGGCGACCGCGAGGCCTGGCCCGCGGCGATCAGGACGTTCATGCACGAGGCCAGGCGGCACGCCTGGGTGCCCGCTGTCATCGGCTGCGGCGAGACCGGCGGCGAGGTGTGGACCCGCGAGGCGCGGATGTCCGCGCTCGAGATCGGCGACGAGGCCGTCATCGACGTCGCCGACTTCACGCTGGAGGGCCGCGCGATGCGTAATGTCCGGCAGATGGTCAACAGGACCGAGCGGGCCGGCTACATCTGCCGCGTGCTCCGCACCGCCGACCTGACCGAACCGGAACGGGAGCACATCCGGCAGGCCGCCGACTCCTGGCGCGGCACCCAGACCGAACGCGGCTACTCCATGGCGCTCGGCCGCTTCGGCGACCCGGCGGACGCCGACTGCCTGGTGGCCACCGCTCACAAGGACGGCGAGCTCAGGGCCGTGCTGCACTTCGTGCCGTGGGGACCGCGCGGCATCTCGCTCGACCTCATGCGGCGCGACCGCGACGCCGAGCCGGGGCTCAACGAACTGCTGATCGCCAAGACCCTCCAGGCCGCGCCCGCCCTGAACATCGCGCAGGTCTCACTGAACTTCGCCATGTTCCGCGCGGTCCTGGCCCGTGGGGAGCGACTCGGGGCCGGTCCGGTGCTGCGTGCGTGGCGGGCGCTGCTGATCTTCCTGTCGCACTGGTTCCAGATCGAGTCGCTGTATCGGTTCAACGCCAAGTTCCGGCCGATCTGGGAGCCCCGTTTCGTGGTCTATCCCAACGCCCGCGACCTGCCGCGGATCGGGGTCTCGGCGCTGCAGGCGGAGGCGTTCTTCACCCTGGGCCGCTCCCCCTGGCGCCGCCTGCGTCTTCCCTGGCTGCGGCCGGCCCGGCTCGCCTCGTAGGAGGCCCCTTCAGCTCCTTCAGCTTGAGGTGGCCTCCGAGTGCGAGCTCGAGGGGTTGGCGCGAAGGCGGTCCAGGTCGGGCTCCAGGTAGATGACGCGGGCGATCGGCACGGCCTCGCGGATGCGGCGTTCGGCCTCGTCGATGCCATGGGCGACCTCGGCCGCCGAGTCGTCGCGCGCCACCGCGATCTTCGCCGCCACCAGCAGCTCCTCCGGCCCCAGGTGCAGCGTGCGCATGTGGATGATCCTGGCCACCTCGGGCGTGCTCTCCAGCGCGGTACGGATCTGCGCCTCCATCTCCGGCGTGGCACCCTCACCGACCAGCAGCGACTTGGTCTCCACGGCCAGCACGACCGCGATCACGGCCAGCAGCACGCCGATCATCAAGGTGCCGACGCCGTCCCAGATGCCGTTGCCGGTGATCACCGCCATGGTCACACCGAACAGCGCGAAGATCAGACCGAGCAGCGCACCCAGGTCCTCCAGCAGGATGACCGGCAGCTCGGGCGACTTGGAGCGGCGGACGAAGGTGACCCACGACATCTTGCCGCGGATCCCGTTCGACTCCTTGATCGCCGTACGGAACGAGAATCCCTCGGCGATGATCGCGAAGATCAGCACCGCGAACGCCCAGATCGGCGCCTCCACCTCCTGCGGGTCGGAGATCTTGTGGACACCCTCGTAGATCGAGAACGCCGCGCCGATCGTGAACAGCACCACGGCCACCACGAAGGCGTAGAAGTAACGTTCGCGGCCGTAGCCGAAGGGGTGCTCCTTGGTGCTGGCCTTGGCCGCCCGCTTGCCGCCGATCAGCAGCAGCACCTGGTTGCCCGAGTCGGCCACAGAGTGGATGCCCTCCGCCAGCATCGAGGAAGACCCCGTGAAGAACGCGGCCACGAATTTCGACACGGCGATTGCCAGGTTCGCGGACAACGCCGCAATGATCGCTTTCGTTCCGCCGCTCGCGCTCACCGATCTTCTCCAACCGTAAAGATCACGTACAAAGGCCTGAAAAGGGATCCTATTGCGAAATTCTGGCCTTCAGCTCAGTGATCGCTGACACGGGGGTGGGATCGAGGGCGTATCCCAGGGCCAGATACGTGCTCGCGTAGTCGCCGAGCGCGATCAGTGTGGCCATCCGTTCCAGCGGGTGCACGCCCTCGGCCGTCAGCTCCGTCACCGGCACGTCGCGATCGGTCGCGAGCCGTACGGACGCCTCGCGCCGCTTCGTCACCCGCGGATGCTCCTCGACGTCGCGCAGCACGACGAGCCTCAGCGTGCGCCCCGCCGTCTCGGCGAAGATGTCGCGTTCGGCCAGCGGCCCGTCGAAGGCACCGATCTGATTGTGATCGACCTCGGGCAGTTCGCCGTGGACGGCGGGATATTTCGCGTTCGTGTTGAGCTGACAGGCCAGCCGGTACGCCGCCACCGACGCCAGGGGCGACGACCCCCAGATCATCGGCACGCTCTCGGCCAGGTCCATGGCCAGGGACTTGCCCGGATTGATGAACGACTCGCTGGACGGTCTGCACCGATGCGCCATGTCCTCCAGCGCCTTGGCCACCCGTTCGAACAGCTCTGCGTCGGCCTGGACGAGCCGCAGCCCGGCCGCGGCCACGATGAGGGGGGTGGCCAGCAGCCAGAGATTCGCCCTGGACTGGCCGGTGACGGGCACCGGCACGTACGTCGCCGACGCCTGGGTGGCGATGGCCTCCAGCGGGGAGCCGGGAGCGCCCACGCCGAGCAGCCTGCAGCCGCGCCGCACGGCCTGCGTGGCGACGGAGATCGTCTCCTCGGCCGCGCCGGAGCCGGAGACGGCGACGACCAGGTCGGCGGCCCCCACCCAGCCGGGGAGCTGGTAGGAGCGCAGGGGCAGGATCGGCAGCGGCGCGCCGTTGCCGACGACCGCCGCCAGGATGTCGCCGGCGATGGCCGAGCCGCCCACGCCCGCGACCACGATGGCACGCGGGCGCCCGTGGCCGGCCAGGCGGCCGACCACCTCGGCCTCGACGGCCGTGCGGTAGCCGGTGCGTACGTGGGCCGCGGAGGCCGCGACCGCCGGCAGCATCCCGGCGGGGTCGGCCTCACTGAGGTGACGCTGGTCGTCGAGCCGCTCCGGCTCCCAGGTCACGGCTTCCTGGCCTCGTCGACGAGCAGGACGGGAATGTCATCCCGTACCGGATAGATCAGGCCGCAGCCCGTACACGCCAGCTCCTCGGCCTCGGTCTCGGCACGCAGCGGAGCCTTGCACGCCGGGCAGGCCAGGATCTCCAGCAGCCAGTCGTCGATCTTCACTCTGACACCTTTCCCACGATGGCGAGGACCTCGTCCCTGATCGCCTTCATCTCGGTCTCGTCGGCCGCCTCGGCGTTCAGCCTGAGCAGCGGCTCGGTGTTGGACGCCCGCAGGTTGAACCACCAGCCGGGCCCGGTCACGGTCAGCCCGTCGAGCTCGTCGAACTCCCCTCGCCCCGCGAACGCCTCCCGCACTCGCCGCAACGCGTCGCCCTGGTCCGCCACGGCGCTGTTGAGCTCGCCCGAGGCGTGGTAGCGGGAGTAGGCCTCCACCAGCTCCGACAGCGGTCGATCCTGCTCGCCGAGCGCGGCCAGCACGTGCAGCGCCGCCAGCATCCCGGAGTCCGCGAACCAGAAGTCGCGGAAGTAGTAGTGGGCCGAGTGCTCGCCGCCGAAGACGGCTCCCGTGCGGGCCATCTCGGCCTTGATGAACGAGTGCCCGACCCGCGTGCGCACGGGCACGCCGCCGTGCTCGCGCACGATCTCCGGGACCGCGAGCGACGTGATCAGGTTGTGGATGATCGTCGACCCCGGATATTTGGCCAGCTCGCGCGCGGCGACCAGCGCCGTGACCGCCGACGGCGAAACCGACTCCCCACGCTCGTCGATCACCCAGCAGCGGTCGGCGTCGCCGTCGAACGCCAGCCCGATGTCGGCGCCGCCTTCGACCACGGCCCGCTGGAGGTCGACGAGGTTCTGCGGCTCGATGGGGTTGGCCTCGTGGTTGGGGAAGTTGCCGTCCAGCTCGAAGTAGAGCGGGGTCAGCTCGATCGGCAGCCCCTCGAACACGGCGGGCACGGTGTGGCCGCCCATGCCGTTGCCCGCGTCCACGACGACCTTGAGCGGCCGGATGCCGGTGAGGTCGACGAGCGTGCGCAGATGGTGGGCGTAGCCCTGCAGCAGGTCCTTCTCGATCAGCGACCCGCTGGGCGTGGCGGTGATGCCCACCAGCTCGGCGGCCCTGTCGCGGATCTCGCGCAACCCCGTGTCGCCGCCGATCGGCACCGCGCCCGACCGGCACATCTTCATGCCGTTGTAGCGGGCGGGGTTGTGGCTGGCGGTGAACATCACGCCGGGTAGCCCGAGGCTCCCGCTGGCGTAGTAGAGCAGGTCGGTGGAGCCGAGTCCCGCGTGCACGACATCGGCGCGGCGCGAACGCGCGCCCCTGATGAACGCGTCGGCCAGCGGCCTGGAGGATTCACGCATGTCGTGCGCGACGACAACCGACTCGGCCCCCGTGACCTCGACGAAGGCCGCTCCCACGGCCTCGGCGGTCGGCTCGTCGAGCTCGTCGGGCACCACGCCGCGAACGTCGTACGCTTTGAAGATCTTGGCGAGGTCGCCCACTCTCCAGCTCCGCCCCTAGGTCGTTTCTCCGTGTCTATCGAGCATCTTTCGTCAGCTTAGCGATCCTGGGCGTGACATAGGGTCCGGGAACGTTTCCCATCGTGGCCGGGAGACGTACGCGCTGATGTGCAGGCGGATTTCCGCCGATGGCCCAGTCAGTCGGCGGGGTCAGCCGGCGGGGGTCAGCCGGCGGGGGTCAGGCGGCTTGCGCCGGCGCGGGTCAGGCGGCCTACCTGTCGCGGTGCTGCTGGGCCGAGCGCAGCACGCGCAGATGCCCCCTGCGTCCGACCTCGACGCCCTGACCGACCGGCTCGCCACCACCGGACGGCGTGGGCCGCGCGGCCTCCCTGACCGCGTTCGCCAGCGCCTCGAGGTCGTCGGAACTCGGGGACGCGCCGTCCGTCGGCAGCCGTACCACCTCCCAGCCGCGGGGGGCGGTCAGTCGCTCGGCGTGTTCGGCGCACAGGTCGTAACAGTGTGGCTCCGCGTACGTCGCCAGGGGGCCGAGAACAGCGGTCGAGTCGGCGTATACGTACGTGAGCGTGAAGACGGCAGGCTGACTGCAGGCGGTGCGGGAACAGCGGCGGACGGGGCTCACGGAGGGACCGTATCTGGTAAGAGTGCGAGGCGCCACTATCTGAGCGCTCTTAACGAGCGTGTCGCCACAATTCGGACACCTGTCGCAGCCTTTCCACCTACATGCCCCGAAGACCCCGGGACCGGAAACCCCGAAATCAACGGGCGATCGCCCTTCCTCGGCACTGCCCGGGAGCCGTATTCCGGGCCTGCGTTCCGCCCTCTGTCCGCTGCCCGCAACCCGTGCCCTTCCTCAGCGCCCCGCAGACCCCGTCTCCAGACGACCGCCGCCCAAGGCGGGGCCGTCAGGTTTTCGGGGTCACACCACTCCCCGGAGCGACTGGACCAGACCCTAAACTGGCTTCCGTGACTCAGCAGCGCGGCCCCAGACGGCGCGATCGCCACGGTCGCGGCCTCCGCGGCCCGCTCGCGCCCTCCCACGTGCCCATGTCCAAGTCCCGCAGCGAGCGCTTCGACGACCTCGTGCTGGACGCGGTGGACCGGCTCCGCCCCCGCTGGGAGCGCCAGCTTTCGGCGGTGGAGTTCGCGGTGGAGGAGGTCCCGCCGCTGAGCGAGCTGGGCGACGGGCCCAGTCTGAGCGCGGACCCGATCCCGTTCGGCCGCGCGGACGCGGCGAGCGGCCAGAACCCGGCGTCGATCGTGGTCTACCGGCGGCCGCTGGAGGCGCGGGCGAGAGACCGGGACACCCTGGGCGCCATGGTCCACGACACGGTGGTGGAACAGGTGGCCACCCTCCTGGGCCTCTCCCCCGAAACCGTCGATCCGGGCTACGACGACCGCCGCTGAGCCCCCGCGCGGGAGCCCAGCCGGTCAGAATCTCACTCCTTCAGGACAGGCCGGGGTGCCGGGGCCTTCTCCGGCGAGAAGAAGTCCGAGAGCGCCGTAGCCAGTGCCTCTGGAGCCTCCTCCGCCATGTGGTGCCCCGAGTCGATGCCGTGTCCCCGCGCATCCGTCGCCCATTCCTGCCAGATCGCCAGGGGATCCCCGTACAGTTCCTCAAGGTCGTCCCGGAGCGACCACAGGACCAGCAGGGGACACGTCACCCGCCTTCCTGCAGCGTGATCGGTCTCCTCGTCGCGCCAGTCCACGGCGAGGCCGGCCCGATAGTCCTCGAGCATGGCCCGCACCACCTCGGGGCGGCGCGTGGCCTCGCGCCACTCGTCATAGTTCTCCTGCCCCATCCTCGCCGGATCGCCGTGGTACCAGCCGTCCGGATCGGCGTTGATGACGCGCTCCGGGATCTCCGGCTGGGCGAAGAAGAACCAGTGCCACCAACTGCTCGCGAACTTGGCGTTCGCCCGCCTGAGGTGCTCGCTGATCGGGACGCAGTCGAGCAGGGCCAGGCGTACGACCGCCGCCGGGTGATCGAGCGCGAGCCGCAAGGCCACGTAACTTCCGCGGTCGTGACCCGCCGCGGCGAATCGCTCGTGGCCCAGCGCCCGCATGAGACGCACCATGTCCCCCGCCATGGCGCGTTTCGAGTGGGCCGAGTGATCCGGGCTCGGCGCCGGGCCTCGGGATCTGCCGTAACCGCGCAGATCCGGGCACACCACCCTGAAGCCCTGCCGCACCAGGCGGGGGGCCACCTCATGCCACGTGGCGGCCGTGCGCGGGTGCCCGTGTAACAACAGCACGGGAAAGCCCTCCCCGCCGTGGCGGACGTGCAGCGACGCGTCGCCCACATCGATGTTTTCTGTCACGAAGCCTTCGAACATGCGGCTTGTGGTTCCCCCAGGTCGGGCCTATGAACGTACGCGGCTGACGTGAGCGTGACCCCGACCTTTTCGCGCTCCTCTACGACCGCTACTTCAGGGATCTCTACCGCTATCTGGCCGGCCGCTGGCTGGAGAGAGCTACGAAGAGCCCGGCGGGCCGCGCACGTCCTACATCGCGATACGCGCCGTCGGACCCACCGACGCTCCACCACCCACCTCCGTTCGATCGTCACCGAGCGCACCCTGAGCGCGGAGCAGCTCACCCAGGTCCTGACCGGCATGTGCACGCTCGCCCTGTCCACCGTGACGGCGAAGGGCGAACCGCGGATCAGTGGCGCGGACGGGCATTTCCTGCACGGCAAGTGGTACTTCGGCACGGCGCGGAACGCCGCCAAGGCCCGCCACCTCGCCGCCCGTCCCGCCGCCAGCGCCGCGCACATGCGCGGCGAGGACTTGGGGGTGTTCACGCACGGCACAGTGGAGATCCTCAACCCGGAGGACGGCGGGCCGGCCGCGGACTGGCCGGACCTGCTCGCGTACTTCAAGGACTTCTACGGCGACGACGCCTTCGACTGGGACAACGAGGTGGTCTTCTACCGGCTCCACCCGCACTGGATGACCGTCTACGCCCCCGACATCGCGAAGCTCACCGCCACGTGACCACAGCGGACTAGTTGATCCGCTCCTCGACGATCTCGAGGCCGTTGCCGTCCGGGTCGCGGAGGGCGAACATCGGCGGGATGCCCTCCCACAGCAGCAGCTCGCCCACGTCCACCCCGCGCGCCACCAGCTCCTTGTGCAGCGAGGCCGCGTCCGCCGTGGTCAGCCGGACACCGGTCTCGACACCGGCCGCCTTCCCTGGACCTGCCGGGACGAGCGCGATCGCGGTCACCGCTCCCGGCGGCGCGACCTCGATCCACCGCCCGCCCAGTTGCTCGACCGGCGCATCCAGCCGCTTCTCCAGCCCCAGCGTGCCCACGTAGAACTCGACCGCCCGATCCTGGTCGGTGACCGGGACCCCGATGGTCCTGACGCCGGTGATCGCGGTGCTCACTTGCTCGCCCACTTCGGGCCTCCTGTCGTCCGGTTCACCTGGTTGGACTCGCGAACCGGCCGAAACTCATCGCGGATCCAGCGCCCCGTGTCAGACCCGGGCGCCGCCGAGTTCGGTGAGCAGGGCGTCGAGCACGTGCATGGCGCGCCATGCCTTCGTCATGCCGAACTGTGCGGAGAACCGTACGACGGCACGAGCCTCCTCCGGTGTGGCGCCGGCGCCCAGGGCGCGCGTCAGGTGGGCGCGGAAGCTCTCCTCCAAGGTCTGGAAGAGCACGTCGACGGTCATCGTGATGAACGCGCGCTCACGGACCGACAGCAGCCGCATGCCGGCGCGCATCCTCGACTGCAGGTCCATGTAGCCGCCGAACGGTGCGTCGAGTGCGGCCACGGCCTGCCGCATCGACTCGGGGAGCGGGCTGCCCGTGCCGTTGGCGTTCACCTCGTGGCCCTGGCCGGTCGGGGAGGGCAGGGCGTGCTCCCGTTCCAGGTCGGTCAGGCGGGCGAGCGCCGCCAGGGCGGCGGGGTAGCCGCTGTCGTAGGCGACGAAGCGGAGCAGTTCGCGCAGGTCGTCGGCCGACAGGCCGCAGTCGGCCGCCATCGTCACGTGCTGCTGGAAGGGCAGGCCGAGGGTCTGCTGGCAGACGTCGGCGGTGAGGCACAGCAGGGCCTTCTCGCGCGCGGTCAGCTCCGGGATCTCGTCCCAGAGCAGGCGGTCGGTGGCGGCGCTCATCTCGGCGAACACCGAGTCCAACGCCTTCACCTGGTTCTCCATGGGAATCCTCCGTAAGTGAACGACTGTAGCGCTATGACTGTAGTGCAACGTGCGTCCGCCTACAATAGGCCGCTATGGATGAGACCTCCTCCGCCCCGGCCGGCCCTCGCGGTGGCAGGCGGGGTCGCAACCCGCGTGGCCAGGGCGAGCGGCTGCGCGAGGACATCGTCGACGCCGCCCTGCGACTGCTGGACGAACTCGGCGACGACCAGGCCCTGTCCATGCGAGCGGTGGCTCGGGAGATCGGCGTCGCGGCGACCTCGGTGTACATCCACTTCGCCGACCGGGACGCGCTCGTACTGGCTGCCCTGGAGAGGTTCCATCGCGAACTTGTGGAGGCCGTCGATCAGGCCGAAACCGGTGCCGCCGATCCGGCGGGGAAGCTGCGTGCTCGCGTCCTGCTGCTGGGCAGGTGGGTCCAGCAGCATCCCGGCCTGTACAAGGTGCTGCACGAGAGCACGCTGAACCAGCGGGCGGCCATGTCGTTCAAGCAGGAATTGACCGAGCGCACCACCGCTGCCGTACAGCGGTGCATGGACGCGGGGCTCGCCCCGGCCGACGACGCCGCAGTGGTGTCACTTGATCTGAGGGCGGCGGTTCACGGGGCCGTGTCGATGCGGGTCAATCAGCCCGACCTGCCGTGGCCGCCCCTGGAGGAGCAGGTCGATCGTTTCCTGGCCAAGCTCGTCGGCCTCACGCACATGTGAAAGGGGTCACGCGGTCGCCCGCGTGACCCCTGTACCCATATACCTAAACGGCCTGGCGCTTGATCCGTCTGCGCTCTCGCTCGGACAACCCTCCCCAGATGCCGAACCGCTCATCGTGCTCGAGTGCATACTCCAGACACTCGGCACGTACTTCGCATGATCGGCAGACCTTCTTGGCCTCTCTGGTGGAGCCGCCCTTCTCCGGGAAGAACGCCTCCGGATCCGTCTGCGCGCACAACGCGCGCTCCTGCCAGCCGAGTTCTTCAGCGTCAAGCTGTTCCTGTGCGATGACCGGATCGGTCACTGCACACCTCCCTGCCGCCCGCCCGCAATGGAGCCCCCCATGGACGCCTTCCTTATTACCCACCCACTGGAAGGCGTAACAACATGGTTGTAATTACACGCGTGTGCCGTAGCCGACGTCAAGCGGCATGCAGCTATCCGGGGAAAGACCAGAGCTCGCCCCGGTGTGCTTGGCATGTGATGTTCACACCCGCCGACACCCTTTGCTCTCAGGGTCGGCAAGGCTCCTTCAACGTGTCAGCGGTCCGAACCGTACCAGGGCGGGATAGACACCCGCCCGTGGCCCACCTTCTCTCTAACCGTTCATTGCCGGTCCGTTACCTGCGTGGCTCGTTGGGCGTGTATATGGCTGTTGGGTCGATCGGGTCGTCCCCCGGGCGGGAGCCGTAAGCCGAGGGGTCGAGCCGCATCGTCGCGTCCCCGCCCTCCGCCTGGGGCCAGCCCGGCTGCTGCTGCTGGGCCTGGTGGGTGGGCTGGTACTGGCCCTGCTGGGGCTCATAGCCGCCGTGCGCCGGCTGCTGCGGGTGACCGAACGGGTCGTCGTACGACCTGGGCGCCTGGTTGGAGTAGTCGGGCACGTGCAGCTCGGGCTGGGTGCCGACCGTGGAGTGCTGGTACGTCTCGGCCTGCTGGTAGGCGTCCATGAGCTGCTGGGACCGCGGGTCCACGGGCGGGTCGGGCTCCTGGTACGGCGCGGCGTACTCGTGGCCGGAGTAACCGGTGAACGGCTGGCCGCCCTGCGAGTCGAAGGCGTTCTGGCCGAAGTGCGACTGCTGCTCGGGGGCCGGGGGGTACGGCACGCTCGGAGCGGTGTCGGCCGCCGGCGTCGGGAACGCCTGGCCGGCGAAGGCGTTGGGCGCGGGCTCCGGCGGCGCGTACGGGTTGGCCTGGTGGTCCGCGTGCGGTGCGTACGGATTGGCCTGGTGGTCCGCAGGTGGCGCGTACGGATTGGCCTGCTCGGCCGCGGGCGGGGCATAGGGGTCGGCCGCGGGTGGCGCGTACGGGTTGGGTTGATCGGCCGCGGGCGGGGCGTAGGGGTTGGGCTGATCCGCGGGCGGGGCATAGGGGTTGGAGTGGTCGGCCGCCGCGGGCGCGTAGGGGTTGGGGCTCGGCTGGCCGTAGACGTTCGGCTGGCTGTCGGCGGGCACGTACGGGGCGGGCTGGTACTCGGCGGCCGGCGGGGTGTTGTACTCCGGGACCGACGGAGCCGTGTCGGCGGGGGCGTAGGGCGACTGTCCGAAGCCCTGCGGCGCGTAGGACTGGTCGGGCTGGCCCTGGTCCGAGGGGGCGGCGGGCAGGGCGCCCCTGATCTGCGGCGACTGGTACGGCTGGGGCTGCTGCGCGGCGGCGGCGTGCGGGGGCTGGGCCGCCTGGGGGTCGGGCTGGCCGCCGAAGCTGGGGGGCTGCTGGCCGTACTGGCCGGACGGGGGCTGCTCGCCGTACTGACCCGACGGGGGTTGCTGGCCGTACTGGCCCGACTGGGGCTGCTGAGCGTACTCAGGCTGCTGGCCGTACTGACCGGAGTCGGGCTGAGGGCCGTACTGGCCGGACTCGGGCTGCTGGCCGTAACCGGGCTGCGAGCCCGGCTGGGGCTGGGCGTACCCGCCGGAGGGCGGCTGCTGACCGTAACCCGGCTGCTGGCCCGACGGGGGCTGCTGGGGATGAGGGGGCTGGCCGTAGCCGGGGCCCGGCTGGGGCTGCTCGGGCTGGCCGAACTGCTGCTGCGGCTGCCCGAAGTACGGAGCCTGCTGGCCGAACTGCTGCTGGTTGTAGACCTGCGCGGGCCGCTCGGGAAGGACCTGCGGAAGGAGATAGACGAGCGCGATGGCGGCCAGCGCGATGTAGGGCACACCGAGGAGCACCATCTGCACCGTCACCCAGCCGCCGATCCCGGCGAACAGGCCGAGCAGCAGCGACAGCGTGCCGAACACCGAGATCAGCAGCAGCCCGGCAGCCGACCCGTACATGATCGGCTTGGCCTTGGGCGACGGCTCGCCGACCTTGGTCACCAGCAGCACGGCGCCGAGCAGCAGGGCCGTCACGACGGGGTTCGTGAGGTCCAGGGCGTTCCTGGCGGCGCGCACGGTCAGGCCGAACCCGGTCGAGCCCACCAGGATGTCGCCCATCGTCAGCAGCACGGTCAGCAACCCGGCGACGAGCATGATCCAGGCGGCCGGATCTCTCAGCCGCGCGACGTCAATTTTGCTCACAACTACCCCCAACCGACCCATTGGTCCGAAGGGAGTTTGCCACATCACTGACTTGGACGGCGGGAGTCCCAGGAACCTCCTGCATCCCAATTCTGTCTACACCTGGCATTTCTCTCATAACAGCTTGAGTAAAACCCCTCCCGAGAGGGGCTTGTCAGGGGCCGATGGAAGACTGGGCGGCATGCACATCGTGTCACTCGCGGGCGGCATCGGCGGTGCCCGCTTCCTGCGTGGCCTGCGCGCGGCCGCGCCAGACGCCTCGATCACCGTCATCGGCAACACGGGCGACGACATCACCCTGTTCGGGCTCCGGGTCTGCCCCGACCTCGACACCGTCATGTACACCCTGGGCAACGGCATCAACGAGGAGCAGGGCTGGGGGCGGGCCAAGGAGTCCCACGTCGTCAAGGAGGAGCTGGCCGCGTACGGCGTGGAGCCGCAGTGGTTCGGGCTCGGCGACCGTGACTTCGCCACCCACATCGTGCGCTCGCAGATGCTGGAGGCCGGCTACCCGCTGTCGCAGATCACGCAGGCGCTCTGCGCGCGCTGGCAACCGGGCGTGCGCCTGCTGCCCATGACCGACGACCGCTGCGAGACCCACGTGGTGGTCGAGGACGAGCGCGGCAAGCGCGCCGTCCACTTCCAGGAGTGGTGGGTACGGCTGCGCGCCTCGATCCCGGCGCAGTCGTTCGCGCTGGTGGGGCTCGACACGGCCAAGCCCGCGCCGGGCGTCCTCGAGGCGATCGAGCAGGCCGACGTGGTGATCCTGCCGCCGTCCAACCCGGTCGTGAGCATCGGCACGATCCTGCAGATCCCGGGCATCCGCGACGCCCTGCTCCCCAAGACCGTGGTCGGCGTCTCGCCGATCATCGGGGGCGCGCCGGTCAGGGGCATGGCCGACGCCTGCCTGACGGCCATCGGGGTGGAGACGACGGCGCAGGCCGTCCTCGAGCTGTACGGCTCGGAGCTGATCGACGGATGGCTGGTGGCGGAGGAGGACGAAGGGGTCGCGCTCGACGGCGTCCGGGTGGTCGCCCGGCCGATCCTCATGCACGACACGGACGCCGCGGCCGACATCGCCCGCACCGCCCTCGACCTCGCCCAGGAGGTCGCGCGATGACCGACTCCACCCAGGCGCGACGGCTGGAAGTGATCCCCGTGGCGGGCATCGGCGAGGTGCGGCCGGGGGACGACGTGGCGGCCCTGCTCCAGGACGCCGGCCTGCGCGACGGTGACATCGTGGTCGTCACCTCCAAGATCGTCAGCAAGGCCGAGGGCCGGATCCGCCGGGCGCCCGACCGTATCCAGGCGATCGAGGACGAGACCGAGCGCGTGGTGGCCAGGCGTGGCGACACCGTGATCTCGCAGACCCGCCACGGGTTCGTCATGGCCGCCGCCGGGGTCGACGCCTCCAACACCGAGCCGGGCACGGTGCTGCTCCTGCCCGAGGATCCCGACGCCTCGGCCAGGCGCATCAGGAAGGGCCTGGCCGTGCGCGCGGGCGTGATCCTCTCCGACACCTTCGGCCGCCCGTGGCGCAACGGGCTGACCGACGTGGCCATCGGGGCGGCGGGCGTGCGGCCGCTCGACGACTTCCGCGGCACATCCGACGGCTACGGCAACGAGCTCAACGCCACCGTCACCGCGCTCGTCGACGAGATCGCGAGCGCCGCCGAGCTGGTCAAGGGGAAGCTCGACGGAGTGCCGGTGGCGATCGTGCGCGGGCTGTCCGACCTGGTCACCGAGGACGACGGCCCCGGGGTCAGGCCGCTGGTGCGGCCGGCCGACGACGACCTGTTCCGCTACGGGTCGCGGGATGTCGTGTTCGCGCGCCGCACCATCAGGGAGTTCTCCGACCGGCCCGTCGATCCGGAGAAGGTGCGCAGGGCGGTGACGGCGGGCATCGCGGCACCCGCGCCGCACCACACGACGCCGTGGCGGTTCGTGCTGGTCGAGTCGCCGGAGACCCGCACCAAGCTGCTCGACGCCATGCGCGAGGCCTGGATCGAGGACCTGCGCGGCGACGGGTTCAGTGAGGAGTCGATCGCCAAGCGGATCAAGCGGGGCGACGTGCTGCGTAACGCGCCTTATCTGATCGTGCCGTGCCTGGTGATGGAGGGCTCCCACACGTACCGGGACGATCGGCGCAACGCGTCGGAGCGGGAGATGTTCGTGGTGGCGACCGGCGCGGGGGTCGAGAACCTCCTCATCCAGCTCGCCGTGGAAGGGCTCGGCTCGGCGTGGGTGTCGTCCACGATGTTCTGCCGCCCGGTCGTCCGCGAGGTGCTCGACCTGCCCGGCTC
Organism: Nonomuraea sp. NPDC049695; assembly: GCF_040674955.1. NCBI lineage: Bacteria > Bacillati > Actinomycetota > Actinomycetes > Streptosporangiales > Streptosporangiaceae > Nonomuraea > Nonomuraea sp. NPDC049695. Next base: position 226,388 of record NZ_JBFANV010000006.1, read on the forward strand.
GTGGGACCCGATGGGCTGCGTGGCCGTCGGGCACGCGGCCGCCCCGCCGCGCGACCGCGCGCCCCGTGACCCGGACGACTTCATCGTCACGCGCTGAGCAAACCCTGACTGTCCATTTACCGTTAGGAAAGTTTCCTTTACATTCGGAGCAACCCCCCATGTAAAGGAGCTCTTCAATGAGAAGGACTCTCACGTTGGTCGCCGTGGTGGTGATCGCCGTCGCCACCACGGTGTTCAACACCACGCCGGCGTTCGCGCACGGCTACGTGAACTCCCCACCCAGCCGGCAGGCCAACTGCGCCCAGGGCAAGGTGCCCGATTGCGGCAACATCATCTACGAGCCGCAGAGCGTGGAAGGCCCCAAGGGGCTGCGCAGCTGCAACGCGAACCTGTCGCAGTTCGCCCAGCTCAGCGACGAGAGCAAGCCGTGGCCCGCGGCTCAGGTGGGTACCACGGTGACCTTCACCTGGACGTTCACCGCCAGGCACGCCACGCTCAACTACGAGTACTACATCGGCAGCAAGCGGGTGGCCGTCTTCGAGGGCAACGGCCAGCAGCCGCCCGCGACGGTCTCGCACACGGTCAACCTGTCCGGCTACTCGGGCCGGCAGAAGGTCCTGGCGATCTGGAACATCTCCGACACGACCAACGCCTTCTACTCCTGCATCGACCTGCAGATCGGTGGCGGTGGCGGCAACCCGACGCCCACTCCCACCCCGACCGTCACCCCGAAGCCCACCCCGACGCCCACGCCCACACCCACGACGCCCTCGGGCACGTGGAAGGCAGGCACCGCGTACGCGGTCGGCAACGTCGTGACCTACAACGGCGTCACGTACCGCTGCATCCAGGCCCACACCGCGCTGGCCGGTTGGGAGCCGCCCAACGTCCCGGCGCTCTGGCAGCGCATCTGAGTGCGGGCAGCTGAGCGGGAAAGGGGGGCGCCGGAACGCCCCCCTTTCTCATGTCGTCGGCTTGCAGGTGGGATGGCAGAGCCGGCGGGCCAGCGCGGAGAGGAAGACGTCGATGATCTCCCCCGGCTCCTGGGCCTCGTGCAGGGAGCCGTTCGTGGCGGCCGCGATCTGCGACAGACTGCCGTGATCGACCCCCTTGCCGAAGGCGATGATGACAATCTGTACGGGCTTGTCCGGGTTCCACTCGCGCCGCAGCGCGTCGAGGAGCTTCGCCAGCGTGGTGCCCTTGCCGTCGTCCTTGCCCGCCGTGATCACCAGAAGCGTGTTGTTCATCTCCTCGCGGTAGTCGCTGGTGACCTTGTGGAAGCCGCCGAGTATCGCGTCGTAGAGCGAGCTGTCGAGGTCGGGATGGGCGGCGATCGTGGCGGTCGCCTCGGCGAGACGGCTCTTGCGGACCACCTGTCCCGTCTCGGGCTCGGTGATCGCGCCGAGCCCGACGCGCTCCCGGTAGTTCTTGACGCCGCCCAGCCGATCCGCGAACTCCCACAGGCCCATGTGCGTCGAGTCAGGGAAGAGCTGCAGCCCGATCTTGGCCGCGTCCAGCGCGATCCTGATCCTGGTGCTGCCGTTGCTGCCGTTCAGCGGCTCGGCCATGTGCTTGGAGGTGTCGGCCAGGACGAGGATGTTCGTCGGCGGGGCCAGCCTGCTCCAGGCGCGCAGCGCCTCGTCGATGTCCTGCGGCGACACCGATGACCTGGTCTTCAGTGCCACCGAGGGGATCTGCGGGCCCGGCGAGATCGGCCCCTGGGTGCCGTCACCCGACCTGAACCCCGCCCGCCGCACGATCTCCTGCGCCTGCGGGCCCTTCAGCCAGTCGGCGAAGACCGTGGACGCCTCGGCCACCGTGGCGTCGTCGGCGGTGACGACGTACGGGTAGTCGAGGTTGATCGTGCCCTCGCGCGGGGCCAGCGCCACGACCGGGTCGGAGGAGGGGCGCAGGTTGTGCTTCCACACCGACTGCTCGGGGACGATGACGACCGGGCGCTGCCAGAACGTGTGGTCGTCCACGGCCGCCAGCATGCTGCGGTAGTCGGGGGCCGAGCCGGCCTGCGCCCACCGTACGAACGCGGTCAGCGCCTTGTCCGCCTCGGGTCCCGTGCCGACGACGTCCCTGGCGGCGGCCACGGTCGCGATGCCCGCCCCGGCCAGCGACGGGTCCGGTACGCGTACGACGTCCGGTTCGTTCGCGTTGGGGCGCAGCCGCCCGCGCACGGTCGGCGGGAAGACCATCCGCCAGTTCATCTCGGTCTTGCCCACGGAGAAGCGCTGGGCCAGCGACGAGCGGGTGGCGAACACCAGCGGCGACGTCGCCACCACGCTCTCACCGGCGGGCAGCGCGTTCGCGCCCTGCTGGCGGGCCAGCCTGATCCAGGCCGACGAGTCCGCGATCCACCCGTCCGGCCGCTCGCGCAGCACGCCCGCGCGGTCGCCGATCAGCGTGCGCAGGACGGTGGCCGGCGGCTGCTCGGTCACCTGGACCAGCACGCACCGGCCGCCCACCGCCGTCTTCGTCTCGTTGAACCGCCCGGCGGCCTCCATGACCGCCGGCGCGACGTCGACCGCGGCGGCCACGCTGACCAGAACAGGCTCTCGCGTGCTGCACAGGACGCCACCGCTGCCGAACACCACGACGAGGCCACCGGCGACGATGGCCACGGCGGTGATCCCGGCCAGCATCCCGCGCTGTAACGCCTTCCTGCGACGTTGCTCGGGAGCCAGCGCGGCGCGGTGTCGACCCAAGCGCACGGTGAACCTCTCTCCAGGGGAGTGACGATTCTCGCAGCGCCTCCCACAGCGGGCGCAAGTGTTCCTAGAACATGTTATAGCTAGGCCAGCGGCAGGACCCTCCTGACGCTCTTGCACACGCCGTCGCTCGCCCGTGAGGCGTCGAGCCGCTCCTGCGTGGGAGTACCGTACTCGGTGGTGCGCTGCCTGACCGGCCTGCCGGTGACCTCGACCATCTCCCGCAGCTCGCTGATGGTCTTGTACGAGCCGTTCTCCGAGCCCGCCATCCGGCTGATGGTCTCCTCCATGAGGGTGCCGCCGAGGTCGTTCACGCCGCCCTGGAGCACCTGCCGGCACAGGTCGTCGCGGAGCTTCACCCAGGAGCACTGGATGTTCTTGATCGCGCCGTGCAGCAGGATCCTGGCCAGCGCGTGCACCGCCCGGTTCTCCTGCGCCGTGGGGCCCGGCCTGGCGATGCCCGCCAGGTAGATGGGGGCGCTCGTGTGCACGAACGGCAGCAGCACGAACTCGGAGAAGCCGCCGGTCTCCTCCTGGATGCGCCGGATCAGCTTGATGTGCCGCACCCAGTGCAGGTGGTTGTCGACGTGCCCGTACATCATGGTGGACGTCGTCGGGATGCCTACCTGGTGGGCCGTCGTGATGACCTCGACCCACTCCTTGGCGGGCAGCTTCCCCTTGGTCAGCACCCACCGTACGTCGTCGTCCAGGATCTCCGCCGCCGTCCCGGGGAGCGAGTCGACCCCCGCCTCCCTGGCCGCCTCCAACCAGGCCCGGATGGACATGTCCGTACGGCTCGCCCCGTTGATGACCTCCATGGGCGAGAACGCGTGCACGTGCATCCCGGGGGTCCTGGCCTTGATCGCCCTGGCCAGCTCGAAGTACGCGGTACCGGGGAGGTCGGGGTGGATGCCGCCCTGCATGCAGACCTCGGTCGCGCCCGCCTGCCACGCCTCCTCGGCCCTGTCGGCCACCTGGTCGAGGCTCAGGGTGTACGCGTCGGCGTCCGTCCTGCGCTGGGCGAAGGCGCAGAAGCGGCAGCCGGTGTAGCACACGTTGGTGAAGTTGATGTTCCTGTTGACGACGTACGTGACGTCGTCGCCCACGGCCTGCCTTCTGAGCTCGTCGGCGATGGCGGCCAGCTCGTCCAGCGCCTCTCCGTCGGCTTGGAGCAACGCCACTGCTTCGGCGTCGCTCAGGCCCGCCGGGTCCGAGGCCGCCCGCCTGAGCGCCTGCCGCACGTCACCAGGCGTCGCGGCCGCCCCTTTGCTGGGCTTTTTGGCCGCCTCTTTGCTGGACGCCGACCACCCTGCGCCGGACTCCGCCACTGGGCTACTCGCCGCACCGGCGGCATTGGGTGCGGCGGCGTGCGATGCGCCATCCGCCACCGCAGCGCCCGCCGGCACGGCACCCGACGACACGCCGTCCGACAACGCCGCCTGTGGCGAGACAGCCTGCGGCGACGCAACACCCAACGACGCGCCCCGCGCCGACACAGCGCCCGGCGACGCAGCGCCCGGCGACACGCCCTGCGCCGACGCGGCGTCCGGCGACACGGCGTCCGGCGACACGGCGTGTGGAGACACGGCGGCGTCAGCACCCGCAATCCCGCCGGGCCGTGTTTCCGGCGCCGGTGCGGCGAGCACCTCGTCGGCGGAGCTCGGCGCAACGTGGTCGGCGCCCAGCAAAGAGGCGGCTGAGTGAGGAGCAACGTGTGCCGCCGGGGTGAGGCGGTCGCGGAGGGCGTCCCAGTCGCCGTAGACGTGGTCGAAGTCGTCCCGCCGATCGTGGGTGCGTCCCGCCGTGTCCACCTCCACGTGCAGGTCCACCCGCCCCGACGCCGCGAACCCCCCGTCCGGCTCCTGCCACGGCAACCCCCGCAACACCGCGTCCTCCCGGGCCAGCCCCGTGGCGGGGTCCGCCAGAGCGGCCACGTGGGCGGTCAGCCGGGGGTCGAGCCACGGCTCCCCGGCCAGCACGTACTCGGGATAGATGGTCAGCCGCTCCCGGAGCCGGAACCCGGCCGAAGCGGTACGGGACTCCAGGAGGGAGATCTGCGGCCAGGGACGCTCGGGGTTCACGTGGTCGGGAGTGAGGGGCGACACCCCGCCCCAGTCGTCGATCCCCGCCCGGATCATCAGCTCGTACTCCGAGTCCACCAGGTTGGGCGGGGCCTGGATGCGTACGCGCGGACCGAGCACGAGACGCGCCACCGCGATGGTGGCCGCGAGCTCCTCCAGGTCGGCGTCCGGCAGGCCCCGCATGGCCGTGTCCGGCTTGGCGCGGAAGTTCTGGACGATGACCTCCTGGATGCCGCCGTACTCGCGCGCCACCCGCCGGATGGCGAAGAGCGACTCGGCCCTGTCCTCAATGGTCTCGCCGATGCCGATCAGGATCCCGGTGGTGAAGGGCACGTTCGTGCGGCCCGCGTCCTCCAGCACGCGCAGGCGCACCGCCGGGTCCTTGTCCGGCGACCCGTAATGGGCCTGCCCCTTCTCCTCGAAGAGCCGCCGCGACGTCGTCTCCAGCATCATCCCCATGGACGGCGCGACGGGTTTGAGCCGCTGCAGGTCCCGCCAGCCCAAAACCCCCGGGTTGAGGTGCGGCAGCAGCCCGGTCTCCTCCAGCACCCGGATCGCCATGGCACGCACATAGGACAGCGTGTCGTCGTAACCATGCGAGTCCAGCCACGTGCGGGCCTGATGCCAGCGGTCCTCCGGCCGATCCCCCAGCGTGAACAGCGCCTCCTTGCACCCCATGGCCGCCCCCTGCCGGGCGATCTCCAGCACCTCGTCAGGGCTCATGAACGGCGCCGGCACCTTGTGCGGCGCGGTGGCAAAGGTGCAATACCCACAACGGTCCCGGCAGAGCCGGGTCAACGGGATGAATACTTTCCTGCTGTACGTGATGATCCCTTCCCGGCCCGCCGCCTGTAGCCCGGCATCACGTACGCGGGAGGCGTGTTCGAGCAGGGCGTCGAGGCGCTCGCCCCGGGCGTGCAGGAGGACGGTCGCCTCCGTGACGTCGAGGGCCTTGCCGTCGCGCGCACGCGCGAGCGCCCGGCGGAGTGCGGAATCGCTGACGAGACTCATACGGGCACAGTACGACGGGCTGGGTTCACCGCCCGCACCCAGGGGGGCGTCTCAGAACGATCTGTAGTCCCGCACCGGCATCCGCGGCCCCCGCGCCGGCGGGCGCAGGCCGGTGAGCCAGACCAGGACCGTGGCGCGATGCCGATGCCCTTGGTACGGCTCCAGCAGCCGCAGCATCCCGGGATCGTCGGTCTTCTCCCCCGTCAGCGCATAGCCGACGAGCTTGGCCAGGTGAAAGTCGCCGACGCTCACGGCGTCCGGGTCACCGAGGGCACGCTGGCGCACCTCGGCCGACGTCCACACGCCGATCCCCGGCAGCGCGCGCAGCAGCCGGTCGAGCTCCTCGGTGGTGGCGGCGGCCTCCAGCTTGTCGGCGTGCCAGGCGGCGTTCGCGATCGTCCGGGCCCGCACGGCCTCGGCGCCCGCGCGATGCCAGTGCCAGCTGGGGATCTGCCGCCACACCGCGGGCTCGGGCACGACCCGCATCCCTTCGGGTGCGGGTCCCGGGGCGGCCTCGCCGTACCGGTCCAGCAGCCAGCGCCAGGCTCGCCACGCCTCCTGCCCGACCACCTTCTGCTCCAGCACGGCCGGTACGAGGGCCTCCATGACCCGACCGGTACGCCCTATCCGCAAGCCCGGATATTTACGGACAACCTCCGCCAGAACCTCGTGTTTGACGATAAATCCGGAAGTGTCGTCGAGCGCGCCCAGCAACCCCGGCAGCGTCTCCAGCGCCCACTCCGCCCCCGGCCCCCACGCCTGCCCGTGCACACACCCGGCCTTGACACTCACCCTGAGCGTGCACGGCCCGTCGGGCGTCCTGGACGTCCGCCACACGGCCCCGTCACCGGTCTTGCGCCAGGTGGGATCGCCACCGCCGCGCTTGTGGGGCAGCAACGCCATCCCGACGTCCAGCGGCCCCTCTGGCACCCATCGACGCTCCCTCACCCCTCCAGTCTCGCGCGCCCGACCCCCTGCTCGGACCTGCGAGCTGGTCCCTTGGAGAGGATGAGCGGGGGGAAGGCGCCGCACGGGAAAGACGCCGCGCAGGACGCAGCGCCGCAGGACGCAGCACCGCAGGAGGACGGCGAAGGGACGCAGGCCGGGGCCGCGCCGAGGCACGGCCGCGCCGCTCAGAGACTCAGGGCCCCGATGGACGTCGAGCGAGGGGCCGTCAGACGTCGCTCGAGTAGCGCATCGCGCGTTCGGGCAACTCGACCCCCGGCCAGATGCGCACCCCGTTCTGCAGCTCGTTGCCCGGCCCCACGATGGCGCCGTCGCCGATCACCGCGTCGCTCACCACCGTGCCCGCGCAGACCCGCGCCCCCCTGCCCACCACGGAGTCCGTCACGCAGGCGCCCGCCTCGATGACGCAGTCGTCGGTCAGCACCGAGCCCACCACCGTGGCCCCCGCCTCGATGACGGTCCGCGCCCCGACCGCGGTGCCGCCCTCCACCTTGGCGTCCGGCGAGACCTGAGCCCCCTCGAGCGCCAGGTACTCGCCCGTCGGCCCGGGCAGCGCGGGCGACGCCACCCGCCCCAGCACCAGGTCGCGCGACCCCTGCACGAACGCCGCGGGCGTGCCGACGTCGAGCCAGTACGTGCGGTCCGCGTACCCCAGCACCAGCTCGCCCGACTCGATCAGCCCCGGGAACGTCTCCCGCTCCACCGACACGACCTCGTCCCGCGGGATCGAGTCGATCACCGATCGGCTGAAGACGTAGCAGCCGGCGTTGATCCGGTTGGTCACCGGGTTGGGGGTCTTCTCCAGGAACGCGGTGACCCGCCCCGTCTCATCGGTCGGCACGCACCCGAAGCGCGAGGGATCGTCCACTTCTGTCAAATGGAGCGTTACAGCGGCCTGTCGTGCGAGGTGAGTGCGCACCTGCTCGCCGATGTCATGGCCGGAGAGGATGTCGCCGTTCAGGATGAGCACGGGGTCGGACGGCCCGGACGTGAGCGCCTCGGCCGCGTTGCGGATCGCGCCGCCGGTGCCCAGCGGCGTCTCCTCCGTGATGTACTCCAGCGAGAGCCCGAACGCTTCCCCGTCGCCGAAGGCGGGCTCGAACATCGACGCCTTGTACGAGGTCGCGAACACGATCCGGCGTACGCCGAAGGATCGCGCCCGGGCGAGTTGGTGGGCCAGGAACGGAACGCCGGCAGTCGGCAGCAGCGGCTTCGGCGTGCCCAGTGTCAGCGGACGCAGGCGCGTGCCCTGCCCCCCGACCAGGAGGATCGCCTCGAGGTCTGGCAATGAGCTCTCCATCACTCCGTGAGGTTACCGAACTATTCGATCGCGCGTTGATAAGAGCTGAGATGCGCCTCTGCCGAGGCTTCCCAGGTGAACTCGCGTGCCCTTGCCAGCCCCGCCTCCCGCAGTCGCCGCCTGCGGGCCGGGGACCCCAGCAGGTCTCCGAGCGCCGTGGCGATGCTGTCGGCGTCGGGCTCGGTGTAGGCCACCGCCTCCCCGCCGACCTCGGGCAGCGAGCTGCGGTCCGTCGTCAGTACGGGGGCGCCGCAGGCCATGGCCTCCAGCACCGGCAGCCCGAACCCCTCCCCTCGCGACGGGAAGGCGACCACCAGCGCTCCGCCCAGGAATCCGGGCAGGTCGGGGGCCCGCAGGTAGCCGGGCCGGATGACCCGGACCGTGGCCTCGACCTCGCGGCAGGCGGCGTCGACGTCGTCCTCGTGCACGCCGCCGCCGATCACCAGCGCGGGCGGCTCGGCCAGCTGCTTCACGGCGGTGGCGAAGCCGCGGATGAGGTTGGGAACGTTCTTACGGGGGTCGAGCGCGCCCAGGAACGCCACATAGGGCTGGCCGTGCAGCCCTATCCTCAAGGCGGTCCGGCGGATCTCCTCCTCGCTCGGCGGGTGGAACTGCTCCAGATCGACCCCGTGGTAGGCGACGTCGATGCGGGTGGGATCGGCGGAGAGCACGCGGACGAGCTCGTCCCTGGTCGCCTTGGACGGCACGATCACCCGCTGGGCGTGGCGTACGGCCGTGCGGGTGGCGGAGCGGAAGAACGACGCCCGCGGGCTGTGCTGGTCGGGCTCGGTGAACCAGGTGGCGTCGTGGATCGTCACCACGGTCGGCAGGCCTGACCCGAGCGGGATGGAGTAATAGGGGGCGTGGATCACGTCTGCCCCGGTCTGACGGGCGAGCAGCGGCAGGCCGCTCTGCTCCCAGGCAAGCCTGGCGGCCCGGTTGGAGATCGCGACAGGCCCGGGAATGACCAGGGCCGAGGGCGCGAGAAGCCGGTACCGTTCGGCATCGGAACGCTGGCAGACCACTACGAGGTCCGCGCCGGCCCGGTGGAGCGCGGCCACGAGCCCGTCCACATATCTGATCAACGCGCCACGGTCCGCGGGGACCGCCGCCGCATCGACGAGCACTCGAGGCATTACGAAGATCTTCTCCCCTCAAGATCCACGTGGGACTGGACGTCCCCCTCTCACGTTCAGCTTATGACCAGCCTCCCCTAAATCGTGGGCCAAATCACACCGAGTCGCGACGCGCCGCGATTCCCGCCAGACCCGCGCAGATCAGGTCCCCTATGACGATGACAATGCGGGACGAAAGCGCCACCGCAATCGCGGCACCGCCCTCCAATTGGGGCGCCAGCACCGCGACCATCGCGACTTCCCGCACGCCCGCGCCCGCCGGCACGACGAAGGTCAGGATGCCCAGGCACCACGACAGCGCGAAGGCGCCGACCGCGAAGAGCAGGCCGGCCTGGGGGACGACGAAGTAGAGGTGCACGCCGTAGCAGAGCCAGCCGGCCAGCGCCCACCCGAGCGCGGCGAGCATGCCACGCCGGGTGAGCGGGCGTTCGAGCGGCTCCCGCTTGAGCCTGCGCAGGGCGTACCCGATCACGGCGTTGATGACCTTGGGCTCGAGCAGGACCAGGAGCAGCGGGATGAACAGCAGCAGCCAGCCGTACCTGTCCCAGCCGAGCGTGACCAGCGTGACGAGCAGCCCGGTGGCGAGCTGGATCGGCATCATCAGGAAGAACGCCGCCGCGCTGCGCGAGCGCGGCACGCCGAGGTCGCGGCCCATCTCCATCTGGGCGATCACCGGCCAGACGGCGCCGGGGATGTATTTCCCGAGCTGGCCCACGAAGAAGACCTTGGCGGCGGGCCTCAGCGGGAGCGGGGAGCCGAGGTCGGCCAGGAGGGTGCGCCAGGTGAGCATGGCCCCGAGCAGCGCGGCGACCACCGCGACCAGCGACCCGGCCAGCGCGGCCCACGACAGCCGGGCGAACCCGGCCACCACGGCGTCCCACTGCTTGGCCACGGCGTAAGCGCCGAACCCGAGCGCGACGGCGAGGAAGCCGTACCGGATCAGCCTGCGCACGAGCGACCGCCGCGGCGCGGCCTCTTCCACCGTATCTTTCACCGTGGTCACAGCGGGCGGACCCGCTCGGGCGGCTGCGGCAGCGCGGCGCCCGCCGGTCGCCGAGGGGTCTTGGTGGCCACCCACAGGTACGTCGGCACGAGCGGCAGCAGCAGCCGGAGCACCTCGCGAGGGGTGCGGGCCAGCAGGGTCTGCGCGATCCGCCCCAGAGCGCCGGGGAACAGCTCACCCCCCGCGAACCGGCCGGGCGTGGCCAGCACGGGGAAGGTGTAGTCCCACACGTGGAAGGCTCTCAGCATCTTGCGCAGCCCGCGCCGCGTCCTGAACCGCTCGTAGTAGTGGTCGGCCCGCCCGAACGCCCGCACGTAGCGGTCGGCGAGCGCGGGCGGCAGGTAGGACAGGAACGGCAGCTTGTAGTGGGGCTCCATGACGCCGAGCCGGTTGCCGAGCCCCAGGTAGAGCACCCCGTCGTCGGACAGCACGCGGTGCATCTCGGCCACCACCGCGTCGGGGTCGACCACGTGCTCGTAGATGTGGTTGAACACCAGCACGTCGATCGAGCCGTCGGGGAACGGCAGCGCCGTGCCGTCGCCGCAGACGAACGCCACGCGTTCGCCGAACCGGTCGGCGGCCTTGCGCAGCCCCGGGACGTCGATGTCGATGCCCAGCGTGTGCTCCGCCCCGGCCTGCGCGAGCTCGTCGGCGATGAACCCCGCGGAGCAGCCCACGTCACCCACGGTCAGCCCGCCGAGCGGCCCGCGGAAGTGCTCGAGCACCGCGATGATCTTCGCTGCCTTCCGCCGCCGCTTGCCCTCGTCGAGCATGGCGGACTGGAACTCCGAGTATTCGAGCTGCGCGACTCGTTGCGTACCCACGAGGACCCACAGTACCTAAACCTCGGGCCTTGGTACGGCGGCCGACAGGTCCAGGGGCCGGTGTACAGCGCGGTCAAGATCACGCCGGCGGTGCTCGCGTCTTTGACGCTGATCGGCGCCCTCGTCTGGCTATACCTGGCGAACCGCGCGTAGCCTGAGCGAATGCTCCGTCGCCTGCTGCGCGCCGTCCTCGCCCTGGTCGCACTCGGTTTCCTGGGCTACGGGCTGGCGAAGAACTGGGACGAGACCACCGGCGCCGTCGCCGCGATGTCGCCGTGGGCGGTGCTGGGGGCGTTCGCCGCGGTGCTGCTCGGCCAGTTCTTCATGCTGGTGGCCTGGCGGGAGATCCTGGCGGGGCTCGGCACGAGGGTGCCACTGCGGATCGCGGGGCGGATCATGTTCGTGGGCCAGCTCGGGAAGTACATTCCCGGCGCGGTCTGGGCGTACGCGGCGATGATGGACCTCGGGCGCGACCATGGCAGCCCGCCCAGGCGCACGTTCGCGACGATCTCGCTGGGGCTGGTGATCAACCTCGGGGTCGGCCTCTCGATCGCCGCGGCGACGCTGGGCTCCCAGGAGGCGGTCCGCAAGGCCTGGTACCTCGTGCTGCTGGTGCCGGTGATCATCGTCTGCCTGCATCCCAAGGTGCTCACCTGGGGTCTCAACCTGGCGCTGCGCATCGCCCGCAAGGAGCCGCTGGAGAGCGTGCTGCCCGGACGCACGGTGATCGTCACGGTCGCGTGGACCGCGCTCGGGTGGTTGGTGTACGGGCTGCACATCTGGCTGCTCTCCGGCCGCACCGACCTCTACATCGTCTCGACCGGCGCCTACGCGTTCGCCTGGTCCACCGGCATCCTCACCGTCGTGGTCCCGGCCGGGGTCGGGGTCAGGGAGGGCGCGCTGGTGCTCGCGCTCGGGCCCGTCATCGGCGCCCCGGCGGCGCTGGCGGTGGCGATCGTGTCGCGGCTGGCCTTCACGCTGGCCGACGCGACCGCCGCGGGCATCTCGTTCGTGCTCGGCCGTCAGACGCCGAGCAGCGCCCCCGTGTACGCCGACCAGAACGGCTCGGGATCGACCGCCTTGACGCCCGACCGCAACCTCTCCGGCTCCCCCGAGGCGTAGAACCGCTCGATCGCCGCGCGGAGCGCCCCGACGTCGCCCGGCTCGACCAGCAGTCCGTCCACCCCGTCGGTGACGTGGTCGGCGAGCGCCCCGACGCGCGTGGCGATCACCGGCACGCCGTGCTCGTGGCCGAGCCAGACGTTCTGGCTGGCGGTCGCGTTCCGGTACGGGAGCACCAGCGCGTCCGCCTGGGCGAACAGCTTCGGCACGTCCGCGGCGGCCACGTAGCCGGGGCGGAGCTCGACCCGGTCGCCGATGCCCAGCTCGGCGATCAGCGCCCTGGTCTCGTCGAGCCCGCCCCAGAACTCACCGGCGACCGTCAGCGAGATCCCGTCAGGCAGCGCCTTGAGGAGCAGATCCAGCCCCTTGTACGGCCGCACGATGCCGAAGAACAGCAGCCGGCGATGGACCTGGGTGGATTTCTCGGCATTCGTCGAGGGCAGGTGCGGTGGCAGCCCCGCCACGCCGACCGGCTTGCCCGTCAGCCCTCTGGCCAGCCCGGCCTGCTGCTCGGAGTGGGTGAGCACCCCGTCGACCCGCTTGAGCAGCGCCTTCATGAGCGGCTCGTCGTACGGCTTGCGCTCGTGGGGCAGCACATTGTGGCAGAGGGCAATGGTCCTGACTTTTCGCCCTATCCCGTACAAAATCCCCAAATATGCGGGGACCTGCACCGGACTCAGCACGGCCAGCACCACGAGATCCGCCGACCGCAGCCGCCTCCCGGCCGCCACCCACCCGTCGGGCCGCCGCCAGTCGAGCCTGCGCACGGTGCCCGGAAAGGGCGTCCCCTCGGGCGCGGAGATCGTCTGCTGCCCCGGATAGAGGAACGACGGATACTGCGCCCGCCACGACTCGATCACCACGTCATGCCCCTGCGCCGCGAGCCGGTGCGCCAGCTCGGTGGTGTGCTGGGCCCCGCCCCCCTTGTACGGGTAGCTCGGGCCGACGATCGCGATCCGCACG